>JAIUMW010000318.1 GCA_022565365.1 Oceanicaulis sp. | reverse complement strand
GCCGATTAATGGATGGAGTCACACGGGAAAGCTGGGTCAAGGTCCGCGCTGCACTTCTGCATGAAGCGGAAAAAGCGGTCACGTACCATCGCCGGTTGTGTGACGTGTCACAACGGGCAATGAAAGCCACAAAAGATAACAGGTCTGAAGCTCTCGAAGCGTTTCGTGTTGCAGTTGATGCAGCTGAAAAAGCGAATAGGGCGGTCCGGATCTTCCAATCAGTTATGGATGCTGAAAAACCAGAACAAAGATCGGGGCCGAAAGCATCAAAGCGCAAATCTTTGCCTCCCATTAAGGCGGGTGAATGGCGCCAGGCTGTTTACGACAGAGCTACGCCAGCCATGCAGCCGGCCATTGCAGCCTTGTGGGCTGGTGCGCGGCCTGCGGAGGTCGAGAAGGGTGTAGAGCTGGAGCGGATATTCACAAGCACCGGACTTGCATCAGTGATACGCATCAAAGGTGCGAAGCTCACAGATCATTCCGGACAGGAAGTCCGGGAGCTCGTAGTCCAGAGAGGGACGCAGCTCGGTGAAGCCCTCTTTTTACAGGCTGGCGACCCAGGATCACCACGACATGTCACACGCCGCGCCGCTCGATTGAATAAAGACTTCGCGTGGTTGCGATCAGAGCGCAAAATCCCCAGCAAAATAAGCCCCTACTCACTGCGACACGCGTTCTGCGCTGACTTGAAAGCAGACGGAACTGATCCGGAAACCATAGCGAAAGCAATGGGTCACAGATCTGCGCGATCGCAAAACAACTACGGATCTGTGCGGCAGGGGCGGGGAGGACTCGGCGTCATTTCGATCTCGGCATCTCAAGAAGTCCGGACAAGCTGGAATCGCGGCCCGGACAAGAGAAATGATAGTCCCGGAATGTCCTGAATCTTCTTAGCACCTGCCCTTCGCAGGTGCCTTTGAGGGCCCTTGTGGCCCTCCTGCCGCGCGCAGGCGCGAGCATTTGTGCTTGGTTATGGTATTTCTCATGTGTCCGGTGGATAATACCCCAGATTATCCGGGGGGTAGCCGATGGACGATGAGCGCATGATGACTTATGCCGAAGCAGCAAATGCTCTTGGTGTTAAAGTTGATTCCGTCAAGCGACGGGCTCGTAATCGCCGATGGCGGCGCGAAATCGGCAATGACGGACTGGCACGTGTTGCAGTTCCGGTATCAGTCTTACCGCAACAAACCGGGGATCATCCTAGTGACAGTCCGAGGACTGAACCGGGGGACATTCTTCGTCTAGAGAAGGAAGTATCCGGGCTTATGGTTGAAGTGCGGATGCTTCGGCAGGCAAATGAAGAATTGCGGAGTGATCGTGATGCCTGGCGTGTTGCTGCATCGCATCGCTGGTGGCATTTATTCATTCGTCCTCGTGATTGAGCGGCAGGATTTGCTGACCAGCCGCCTCGAGCCTTTGTGCAGTTGTAGTCCGCTTGCGGCGGAGCTCTGTTACAAAACGAACCCTGTCACCATTGAAAAATATGGCTGGATTCACGAACCAGAGGTTCGTGTCAACTGATGGTGCTACGAAACCCTTTTCCGTCATTTCTGACATTGCTGAGAAGAATGTTGCCTTCGCCGGAGGCTTACTATTCCTTTTTTCAAAATACTCGGTAACTCGATTATAATTTAGATAGATCGTGTCACCGTTCATGTATCGTGCCTGTGATAGTTCGTCGATAAGCGCTGTCATGAGCTTCACAGTCCCTGGCTTCAGATCGAAGAAGGCATCAAGCTGACCGACGAACAGTTTCACAAAGCGTTCCGTATCTACCACTTTTCGCTTTCTGATCTCAGCGACATCCATAGTTTCGCCTGTTTCACTGGAGACGATCTGCAGGGGGCCAGCTGTATCAACAACTTCAGACTTGTGTCGCATCGGAATAGCAAAGCGCCCTTCGATCACGAATGGGTTCTCTTTGTATTTCGTCTTCAGGATCGAACTGGATGTCATAAATTATTTCCGCTTATTTGAACTGCTCGTCCAGCCAAAATAACTGAATAGTTCAAATTTTGCAAGTAAATTTGAACCCATAGTACTGCTACCTTGAACTCAGAGTCTACGAACTTGAACTCCCACCTTTAATGAAATCAAAGACTTACAGTATCCCCCTTTCTTCTTCTTTTATATGGTCTGATTTACCCAGGATCCTCCAAGCACAAATGCTCGCGCCTGCGCGCGGCAGGAGGGCCACAAGGGCCCTCAAAGGCACCTGCGAAGGGCAGGTGCAAAAAGGAGGGGAACTCAAGGTTCAGGTGTTTGTGACGCGTCACGCATCTCGAGGGCTTTTCTGACGGTGCGCTCGGCATAAGCGCGTGCATTCTTGCCTTTGCGATCAGCCGCCGCTTCAAGTGTTGCCGTGATGTCAGCCGGATCGACACCAGATGCAAGCAACTCATGCGTCTGTGACCAGTCCACAGCAGACAAATCGGCTGCTTTTGAATATCCCGCTACCCACGCAGCTGTCATTGTCGGATTCTCACTGCCGCCATCCAGCGCCACAGAGCGCACCTGAGACGCTGTGCGTCTTTTGGTCGCCAGCGCATCCTCTGCAGATCTGATTAGCTCCTGGGCGCCCGCTGCGGGCTTCCCGGGCGCGTTCAGGAGCAATACATACGGAAAGCCGCGTCCAGTCTTGTGTTCAGGCTTCTGGTTTGTGAAGCCAGCCAGCCTTCCGGATTGGTGCGGATCAACAGCGCCCGGATCGCCGCCATACTTACGCGCCAGATCTCGAGCGACTTCATGCCGGACATCGGCGGGACATGTCACACCAAGCCGGATCCATGCTTGAAGATTGCCGGGCGAGGTCTCGACAACGACAGCCGGGGCATGACCAGCCGCTTTCATTCGCTCTGGCGTGAAGCGGTCCAGGTCATCGAGCAGGATTAGATCATGATCAATGTCCCGGACTCCACGAATGTAGAGATGGCATCCGGCACGATTTGCCCGCTTGAGCTTATCCAGGTCACTCAAGATCTCGGCTGGTGATCGGATAAAAACAGACGTGCGATCAGGTCCGCGGATTGTCAGCTCGAAACGATCTTGCCCAAGTCCACGGAGCTGGCGCTGGAGCGCGGTTTTGGTGCGGTCATGCTGCATGTGTTTCACGATCATTGAATTTTCAGGACAACCCAGTTATACATTATCCACCCCCCAAAATCTAGGGGGGGGATAATGTGGCCCCCATACCATGAAATGGCATGGTATGGGGGTGGAGTGGATGCGTAGCAGACACGACTTCCGGAACGAGCGTAGAGCGTTCCGGAATAAAGCGGGTCAGTCCAGGTAAGATCGGAGAATTGAGAGACATGTCACGGATCACTCGGACGGATCAGCTGCACGATCTAGTGCGTGAGACAACGCGTCTCGTGCAAGAGTGCGGCATCCTGAACGGCCGAGACAGACCAGAGAAAATCAGCGATGAGACGCGCGCCGATT
>JAIUMW010000317.1 GCA_022565365.1 Oceanicaulis sp. | reverse complement strand
TGATCTCCACCACCGCCTCATCGCCCAGCCCGCGCAAGGTCAGCGACACGTCATCCACCGCGTACTCGCCTGCATCCAGCTCGCGCCCGTCCACGGCGACCCGCTCCAGGCGCATTTTTTCGCCGTTCAGCACCAGTTCCGGTGCGTCCGGGTCCATCCGCTGAACCGTCAGTCTCGACTGCACGCGCGTGGCGCGCGCATCCAGATCGAAATCGATCTCCGTGCGGGTAATGGCGAACGCCGGAGGGGTATAGTCGCTAAGCTTGATGGTCATGAGGCGCCTTTGTCTTGTGCACGCGTGTGCCCGGCGGGGGGCGAAAATCGTCTTCGGTCCATGCGAACGCTTCCCGTCCGCCAGCCATGCCCGCGGGGCGTATCTGGACGGTCTCGCGGCTCTCGGGATCGCGGATCGGATGAAGGCGGTTGTAGACCCAAGCGGTGACAGCGGCAAATGGGGGGCGCGCCCGCCCGGTCCTGTCAGAACGCGGCATGGGTGATGGCGGCCAGGAAGAAGGGCGCATCGCCGGGCATGCCCCACATATTGCCCGGCTCCACCTGTGAGGGGGCCAATCTGCGCGCTCACCCGGACCCGGAGGAGATCGCCCTGAAGGTCTGAATTATCCAGATTATCAGGTTTGATCGCGATCAGGGAGTGGATGGAAAGCGGCGCTGAGCGGATCGGGGGTGATCCGCGCTTGTCCACCCCCATCCTCCGCGGGCCTATGCTGCGCACCGCTCTCTCTCAGGCTGGATATCCGCCGCGTCCCGGTCACCGTGTCCCGGTCGCCGCAGCGGTCAACGGCCTCGACCGGGACGCCGCACAGAAGGAGCCCGGTGATAGTCATAATAAGAATTCAAAAACTCCCCGACTCTCACAAAAATTCTCACCCGGCTCCCTGCGCGGCGTTGCACACACGCACCGGGAGCCAAATCACGGCCGGCGCGTTGAACGGGACGCGCCGCCGGTCCGGCCTTGAACGGCCGGCGGCACGCGCATTGTGAAGGAACGACCATGACGCAGCCTCTCTCCCCGGTCACGCCGCCGCCCTGGCAGCGTCGACTGTACCAGCGCGCGTCGGCCATCGTGCTGAAACCGCAATCCACATGGCGGGCCATTGACGGCGAGGCGGCGTCGATCCGCGCCCTGTTCGTGTTCTATGTCCTGCCGCTGGCCGCGATCGGCCCGGTGGCGGGCTTTCTGGGCGGGCAGATTTTCGGCCGGGGCGTGGGCGTGCTGGGCACGGTGTACCGACCCTCCTTCTTCAACGCGTTGTCAATGGCCGTCATTCAATACGTCTTCGCCGTGCTTGCGGTGGCCGCGCTGGGCGTCATCATCCAGGCGCTGGCCCGTCAGTTCGGCGCAGCGCCTGACCAGATCCAGGCGTTCAAGGTCGCCATTTACGGCTCAACGGCCGCCTGGCTGGCTGGCGTGTTTCTGATCTTTCCGCCTCTGTCGATCCTCAGCCTGGTTGGATTCTACAGCCTCTATCTGATCTATACCGGCCTGCCAAAATTGATGAAGGCGCCAGACGATAAGGCCCTGATCTACGGAATCGTCACGCTGATCTGTGCGGTTCTGATTTGGGTCATCACCGGCGCCCTGGGCGCCGCGCTGACGCCGCGCGCCGTGATCTGAAGGGGGCTGGCCGGGCATCCACCCCGGCCCTGAGTGCTTTTTTCATAACAAGGCTGGCGCCCGGCGTAACGAGCCCTATTATCAACGTCTGCCAATTTCACAGGAGCAGGCTTTATGAGAACCACCAGTTTCTTTGCCGCGCTGATTGCGTCCACGGCCCTCGTCGCTTGCGGCGACAGCGGCGAACAGCCCGCTAGCGGCGCGCAACCGGCCGAACCGGAATCCACGGGCGCGGAAACGTCGGCGCCCGAGCCTGCCGAAACCCCGGCAGCTGAGGAACCCGTAGCGGACGAGCCCGCCATGGACGAACCCGCTATGGAAGAGCCTGCTGCAGAAGCGCCTCCCGCCGGCTCCGGTGGCGCAAGTGAAGGCGAGTACCTGATCGCGGGCCTGACCGGTGATCCGGCTGCCGGGCGCCGCGTCTTCGTGCGCTGTCAGACCTGTCACGTGATTGAAGAGGGCGTTAACCGCGTAGGCCCCTCTCTCTACGGCATTTTCGGCCGTACCGCCGGCACGGTTGAAGGCTTCCGCTACTCCAGCGCCAACGCCAATTCCGGCGTCGTCTGGGATGCGGAGAACATGTTTGAGTACCTGGAAAACCCCCGCGCCTTCATTCCGGGCACGATCATGGCTTTCCCGGGTATCCGCAGCGCGCAGGAGCGGGCTGATGTGATCGCCTATATCAAGGACAATGGCGGCGTCGCCCAATAGGCGCTGACCTTACGCCGCGCTCCGGCGTCGGCGGATAACGTCCCATAGATGAAATACGAAAGCGGCGGCCAATATGGCCGCCGTTATCGTATGGGGCGCTCCTGTCAGCGCCGCACGCAGCGCCAGCAGCAGCATGACGCCCGGCGCGATGAGAAGGGCGACATCAAGCAGGCTCATGGCCCCGCGCAGACGCGGAAAGATCGCCAGCACGACGATCTCCACCACGACTACAAGCAGGATGAAATCGACCACGCGCCCGGAGGTGAACTGGTCTGCCAGCAGGTCTGTCATGACGCGGCTGTCAGCGCGGGGACAGGCCGAGCAAATGGGCCATGTCCTTGAAAAATATCTTGGCGTGAGCGGCCGGATCGCGGCGTACCAGCTCTTTTTCCATATAGCCCTGCCAGGTCAGGCGCTGAACGTCTTCATCCGCGCAGATCTTCACGAAGCGCTCGCGGCGCTTGTCGCTGCGGTACCAGAAATGCTGCATGATACCGAGGATGAAGAAGACCCGGCCATGGGCTTTCATGAAGCGCTTGCGCACGCCCGAAAGCGCCCGCACATCGCCGGTGGCGAGGAATTCCAGCGCCCCTTCAGCGGCCATCTCGCCTGAGGTCATGGCGTAGAAAATGCCTTCCCCGGATGAGGGCGCAACAGCGCCCGCAGCGTCGCCGGCGAGGATCACGTCCCGGCCATTATCCCAGCGCGGGGCGGGCTTGTAGGGTAGGGGGGCGCCTTCGCGGCGCACCACTTCGCAATCGGCCAAGCCTGCCGATTCACGCAAGGATTTGACCGCGCCGCGCAGCGAAAAGCCTTTCACCTGGCTGCCCGTGCCCACGCTGGCGACCGCGCCATGGGGAAACACCCAGCCATAGAAGTCGGGGGATATCTTGCCGTCATAATAGACGTCGCAGCGCTTGGGATCGTAGTGGCTGTGGCTGCCGTCTTCCGGCGCGCGCACGATTTCATGATAGGCAAACACGCTCTTGACCTTCTCGGCGCCCTTCACGGTTTGCTGGGCGAGTTTGGAGCGCGCGCCGTCCGCCGCGATGACCACGCGGGCGCGAACCCGTACGGTTTCATCAGGGGTCTCGGTGGGTGAAAGCACAATGATGGCCGCG
>JAIUMW010000316.1 GCA_022565365.1 Oceanicaulis sp. | reverse complement strand
TGGGCCGCTGCGCTCACCGGCAAAGCGGCGGCGAGCGCCAGCGGGGCCAGGAGGGCGCAGACTTTACGCAAATTGAAGCGGATCATGTGCGCACTCCTTCACCGGGTTGGCCAAGCATGAAATCGCGCACCGTGCGCCGCTCGGAGTCGGCGCGGTCATACATCAGCGCGCCATCGATATAGACATGGTCAGCCAGCGCGTAGCTGGAGAAGGGATGCGCCGACCAGATCACGATATCGGCGCGCTTGCCGGTCTCGATGGACCCGGTCTCTTCGAAAATCCCCAGGCCCCGCGCCGGCGCCGAGGTGAACCAGGCCACGGCCTCGGCGTCGGAGATATCCAGCCCCATGCGCCGTCCATCGCCCAAGGCTTTCGCCACTTCGTGATTGAGGCGCTGAATGCCCAGATCGGAGTCCGAATGGATCATCGCGCACGCGCCCAGCGCGTGGGTGATGGGCAGGTTTTCGATGATGGAGTCGTAGGCCTCCATCTTGAACCCGCCCCAGTCGGCCCACACAGCCGCGCAAGTGCCGGCCTCGGCCAGCAGGTCGGGGATTTTGTAGGCTTCCACCGCGTGGTGGAACACCGCCACGTGATAGTCGAACTCCTGCGCCATATCGAGCACCAGAGCCATTTCATCGGCGCGGTAGCAATGCATCTGGATCAGGATCTCCCCCTCCAGCACGCCCATCAGCGTGTCCAGCTCCAGATTGCGCGCGGGCGGCGTGGCCGACGCGTCATCGGCGTCCCAATAGCGGTTCCAGGCGCGCCGGTACTCCACCGCGCGCTGCCAGGCTTCGCGGTAGCCGGCCATATTGCCCATGCGCGAGGCCGGGGCGCGGCGCTGGCTGCCGTAGACGCGCTTGGGATTCTCGCCGCAGGCCATTTTCAGCGTGTAGGGGGCGTCAGGAAACTTCATCGCCTGCACGCTGCGCGCAGGCACATTGCGCAGCGTCACGCCCCGTCCGCCAAACAAATTGGCCGAGCCGGGCAGGATGTGCAGCGTGGTCACGCCGGCGGCCAGCGCGGTGTCAAAGCCTGGATCCTGCGGCCAGACGCCATGCTCGGCCCACACCTCCGCCGTCACCGGCCCGGTGATTTCATTGCCGTCGGCATGAGCGCTGCCAGACGGGCTGGCGTAGACGCCGAGATGGGAGTGGATGTCGACCACGCCCGGCGTCACGAAGCGGCCCTCGGCCTCAACGACTTCAGCGCCGTCGGGGGCGGCCAGGCCCTGGCCGATGGCGGCGATGCGCCCGTTCTCGATCAGGATGTCGGTGTTTTCCAGCAGCTGATCGACGCCGTCGAACACGTTCGCGCCGCGGATCAGCGTCACGCCGGACGGGGCCGGCTGATAGGTGGAGGGGTAAGGATCGGGATTGAACCGCACCAGCTCGCCGCCATTGCCGTTCGCGCTGTCCTCCTCGCCCGCGCCATTGCACCCGGCCAGCATGGCCAGCGCCGCCGCGCTTGCGCCAAAGGCGCTCCAGATCCGTGCCATCTCATCTCTCCCCGTCGGCCCGGCGACGCTGCGCCATCGCAACAATCCCGGAAAGGCGCGAGACTCACGGAAATGCGGCGGCGTGGGAAGGGGTTATTGTGTAACGATGGCAGGGGGTATCGATTCAGCTGACGCTCGACCGGGGCCCCACGCAGTCAAATCGAAACGAACTTGATTATCGTGGCCGCCCCTGAACAAATGGCGATATGGGCTCCGTTCGCGCTCTTGGCCGGAGGGGGCTATGCTTGCATCTCACAATAAAAAATTTATCTTTTTAAAAACAAGAAAAACTGCAGGAACATCTGTTGAGTTTGCTCTCCAGCGCTTCTGTGTCCCGCCAGGTGTTGCACCCAATCATCGCACTGCCGCAATAGAAACAAGATACGGGATTGTAGGCCGCCGCGGGCCTGCACAAAATGACATGGGTCTGGCATGGTATAATCACATGCCAGCGGCAGAATTAAAAATCAAACTGTCAGATGAAGTATGGAATAGCTATAGACGAATTTGCACAATTCGGAATCCGTGGGACCAGGTTGTTTCTGCGTTTCACTTTTATTTAAAGTCCGATTCATCATATACAAGAAGATCTAATATTTATAATTTTAAAAACTGGCTACTAACATCAATGAAATCAAAAATGTCCACAGATTCAAATATATATTCTATTGAAGGCATGCCTGTTATCGATACATATATCAGGCATTCTAATATTGAGGAGGATTTTGATAAAGCCTGCAATGAAATTGGTGTTGAGCGTGTGGGGCTGCAGCGTTTGAAATCTGAATTTCGTGACCCGGCGATACCCTATGTAGAATATTACGACAACCAGTCCGTTGAGTTTGTGGCGGAGGTCTTCGCCAAGCCAATTGAATGGTTCGGCTGGCGGTTTGAGGCGGCAGCGCCTGACCGGCTACCCTGTCCGGCGGACCGGCCGCCGCCGGGCGCGTGACAGGAGATCGTTTCCGTACAGCTCCACCCACACCCCCACTTGCCCCCACGCCCTGTCAGCGCGATTGTCCGCAGCCTGACCGGCCTCACTCGACAAGGATTCCCCCATGGCCCTGCGCACTGGCGCCCAGCATCTCATCGACGCGCTCGCCGCCCAGGGGGTGGAGCGGGTTTTCGGGGTTCCGGGCGAGAGTTATCTGGCCGCGCTGGATGCGCTGGTCGATAGCGGCATCGCCTTCATCACCTGCCGGCACGAGGCGGGGGCGGCGAATATGGCCGAGGCTGACGGCAAGCTGACCGGGCGGCCCGGCATCTGCTTCGTCACGCGCGGACCGGGCGCGACGCAGGCCGCAGTGGGCGTCCATACGGCGTTTCAGGATTCCACCCCCATGCTGCTTCTGGTGGGTCAGGTGCGGCGCGAGGATGAGGGGCGCGAGGCGTTTCAGGAGCTCGATTACGCGCAGGCCTTCGCCGGGATCGCCAAGGCGGCGTTCGAGATTCGCGACCCGGCGCGCGTGGGCGAGCAGATGATGCGCGCTTACGCCCTGGCTCTCCATGGCCGCCCCGGCCCGGTGGTGGTGGCGCTGCCCGAGGACATGCTGACTGAGGAAGCCGAAGCGCCGGCGCCGCGCGCCTTCACCCGCGCGCTGAGCGAGCCGGGCGGGGATACGGCGCGCATCATCGCCGCGCGCCTTGATGCGGCCCAGCGCCCGGTGATCCTCGCCGGGGGCCCTGGCTGGAGCGCGGCGGCGCGCGCGGCGCTGCACGATATGGCGGTGCGCATGAACTGCCCCGTGGCCACAAGTTTCCGGGCCAAGCATTTGTTCGACAATACCCATTCCCACTATGCGGGTGAGGCGGGGATCGGCGTGAATCCGGCCCTGCGCGCGGCGCTGCGCGACGCTGACCTCATCCTCGCCATCGGGCCGCGTCTCGGCGAAATGACCACCCAGAGCTATGATCTGTTCGACGTGCCCGGCGGGCTGGAAGACCGGCTGATCCACATCCATCCCGGCGGGGAGGAGCTGGGCCGCGTCTATCATCCCGA
>JAIUMW010000315.1 GCA_022565365.1 Oceanicaulis sp. | reverse complement strand
TACGAGATGCAGGCGCGCGCCATTTTCGAGGCGCAGGCGCTGGTGGAAAAGGAAACCGGCGTCAAACCGGTGGCCGAGGTGATGATCCCGCTGGTCGCCGTGGCGCGCGAGCTGGAAATCCTCAAAGTGCGCGTCGCCGCGGTGGCGCGCCAGGTGGAGAGCGAGACCGGCGTGGCGCCGATCTATCTCATCGGCACCATGATCGAGCTGCCGCGCGCGGCCCTGCGCGCCGCCGACATCGCGGTCCATGCCGAATTCTTCTCCTTCGGCACCAACGACCTGACCCAGACCACCTACGGCCTGTCGCGCGACGATGCCGGCAAATTCCTGGGCGATTATCTCGAAGCCGGGATTTTCGAAAAAGACCCGTTCGTCTCACTCGATCAGGAGGGGGTCGGCGACCTCATCCGCATCGCCGTGGAGCGCGGGCGCGGGGCGCGCGAAGGCCTCAAACTCGGCATTTGCGGCGAGCATGGCGGCGATCCGGCCTCCATCCAGTTCTGCGAATCAGCCGGGCTCGATTATGTGTCCTGTTCGCCATACCGCGTGCCAATCGCGCGTCTGGCGGCAGCGCAGGCGGCTTTGCGCGCGAAATTGTGATCGCCTTGACTGGCAGGTGACTTGGGCCGTTATTGCTGTAGCGCGCAAGCCCTGCCCAATTTTCGCCCAACCTGAACACTATTGACCCTCGGCCTCGGGCGACATACGTCCTCTCTCAATGGTTCAATCCTTGCACAGGGATTTCTCGTAAATCCCTGATGCGGGCTGACGCTTCGAACCGCCTGCCCTTATTGGCGCAGCGCAAACGAAGCGCCCAAGACGGAGACTTCATGCTGGCCGCCAAGGATCTTGTCCGGCGTTCAAAGACCGCACTGAAAGGCGCCGCTGCCACAGCGGCGCTGATTCTGGTGGCCGGGGCCGTGACCCTGGCGCCCGAACGGGCGCGCGAGCAGGACGAGGCCGCCGTCTGGCGCAGCCTGGCCGCCGCCTATCTGCAGTCGGGCGACGCTCACGGATGGGATGCGCCCGCCCAGCTGATCAACGCGTCCTTCACCGACGCGCCTGACGCCGAGTTCGGCGCCGCGGTGCTGACGCGCTCACTGGACGATCTGCGCAGCTTTGACGCCGGCCATCTGCAGCGCGCGCGCCTGAATACCCGCGAGCGCCAGTGCCTGGCTGAAGCCATCTATTACGAAGCGCGCGGCGAAAGCTTCGCCGGCCAGCTGGCCGTGGCCGAAGTCGTGCTCAACCGGGTGCGCCACCGCGCCTATCCCGAAACCGTGTGCGGGGTGGTCTATCAGGGCTCCGAGCGCGTCACCGGATGCCAGTTCTCATTCACCTGCGACGGTTCGCTGGACCGCAATGCGCAAGGGCGCTCCTGGCGCCGGGCCGAGCTGGTGGCCGATCACGCGCTGATGGGCTTTGCCCGTCCGATGACCCGCTACGCCACGCATTATCACACCACCGAAGTCGATCCGGTCTGGAACGCCTCGCTGGTGCAGACGCGCCGCATCGGCGCCCATATCTTCTACCGCATTCCCAGCCCGTCAGAGCGCCGTATTCTCAACGAGCGCGAGGCCTGACAGGGTCTCATAGAGCTGAACAGAAAAAGCCCCGGAGCAACCTTGCTCCGGGGCTTTTTGTTGCAGCCTGGCGACCGGATCAGTCGGTGGCCATTTCCGCCTCGCCCAGGAAGGGCAGCGGGAAGCCGAACATGTCGGCCAAGCCCGCGATGATGATCAGCGCCACAGCGACCGGCGCGATGTAGCGGATGGTGAAGCGCCAGTAGGTGAAGAAGGCCGTGCTGGCCTTGTCCAGCTCGGTCAGCATCAGCTGGCGCGACACGATCCAGCCTGTGAACAGCGCAATCAGCAGACCGCCCAGCGGTAGCAGGATATTGCCGGACACCTTGTCCAGCACGTCGAAGAAACCACCAGAGAAGGCGGCGCCAACGCCGAACATGAAGATGATAGCGCCAAAGAACACCGCCGAGCCGACGCGGCCAAAGTCAGTATGCTCCTCGCCAAAGGACACGATCACCTGCAGCAGCGAGATCGAGCTGGTCAGCGCCGCGATGAAGGCGAGCGTGAAGAAGGCGGTGCCGACCCACTGGCCGCCCGGCATCTGGGCGAAGACCGACGGCAGGGTCTCGAAGAACAGGCCCGGTCCGGCCTCCGGATCCAGCCCGAACGCGAACACGAACGGGAAGATCGCCAGGCCGGCGACGATGGCCACCATGGTGTCCGCGCCGGTGATGATGGTCGCCGACTGGGCGAGATTGTCCTCCCGCTTGAGGTAGGAGCCGTAGGTGATCATGATCGCCGAGCCCACCCCGATGGAGAAGAAGGCCTGGCCCAAAGCCGCGATCAGGGTCTGGCCGCTGAGCTCGCTGAAATCGGGGGTGAACAGATACTCCAGCGCGCCGACCATATCGGCGGTTATGCCAGCATAGATCACCAAGCCCAGCAGCATCAGGAAAAATAGCGGCATCAGAATGGTGACCGCGCGTTCAATCCCTTTGGTCACGCCCAATGAGACGATGCCGATGGTCACAACCATGAACATGCTGTGCCAGCCGACGACGGTGCCCGTATCGCCGGTAAGCTCTCCAAACGCGTTGGCCACCGCTTCAGGTGACGAGCCGACAAATGCGCCGGTGCCCATCTGGAACACATAAGCGGCGACCCAGCCGGCCACCACCGAATAGAAGCACAGGATCATCACGCCGCCGCACATGGCCACCCAGCCGGCGATGGACCACATCTCCGACGCCCCGGCGTCAAACGCCATCTTGCGCGTCGATCCCACCGCCGAGCGCCGCGCATGGCGGCCCACCGAGAGTTCTGCGATTAGAATGGGGAAGGCGATCAGGAACACGCAGGCCAGATAGACCAGAACGAACACGCCGCCGCCATTCTCGCCAGCGGTGTAGGGAAAGCGCCAGAAATTGCCCAGGCCCACTGACGAGCCGATAGCCGCCATCAAGAACCCGAACCTTGTGTTCCAGGTAACCGTCCCGCCACCAGCCATGTGATGCCCTCCCCGTTTCACGGCTGGAACACACGCTCCGGGCCGCCTTTGATGTGAATCCGGCCCAAGGAAACAAGGCCAATTGGCGCGGGAGGTTGGGATATCCGGCGCGCCCGGTCAAGCTGGCGGGCGCCCCCGGAGCCACTATCCGAACAGGCCGGCGCCTTTTGGCGGCTCGGCGCCGCGATGCACGTGAGCGCCCAGGATCAGGCCAAGCCCAACCAGCACAGTCATCATCACCGAACCACCATAAGAAATCATGGGCAGCGGTACGCCGACCACCGGGAACAGGCCCATCACCATGCCTGCATTGATGAAGACATAGAAGGCGAAGGTGGAGGCCACGCCCATCACCACAAGGCGCAGGAAGGTCGATTTGCACGACCCCGCGATCATAAGGCAGTTCATGAGCAGGATCGCATAAAGGCCCAGCACGACCAGACAGCCCACCAGCCCGAATTCCTCGCCCAGCATGG
>JAIUMW010000314.1 GCA_022565365.1 Oceanicaulis sp. | reverse complement strand
TGAGCCCCAAATCCGGCCGTGCGGTCAGCGCAGAGGGCGGCGCGCCGTGGAAGGACAAGATGCTCGCCCTGCCCGGCTTCCTGACTGGTTCAGGCGAGGTCTTGCCCGGCGATATCGGCGCAGGCCTGCGACTCAGCGCGCATTTCCTGGACCGCCGCGTGCTCTGGCCCGCCGACAAGCGCCTGCCCGATGCGCGCGCCCGCCTGATCGAACGGCTTGAGGCGGAGCAGAGGGTTTAGCGGTTGGGCACCGTCCACACCGCGACCGATCCTGGCTCCGCGCCGACATAGACCACGTCGAAATATTCTTCCGTCCGCCCGAACACCGGCCCGGCGCTGGTCATGGCGGCGATGTTGTAGCAGCCCGCACTCGCCGGAAACGACATGGAGGCGCCCGGCGCAATGCGCTGGCGGTCCAGCCGGTCATAGCCGTAATCAGGCTGGCCCATCAGGGTCTGGCCGCAAATGCCGATGCGAAGGTCCGTGATCGGATGGTCGGACGCGTTGCGCACCTCGATGGCGCCCAGCGGCGCCCCCGGCTGCACCAGCGGGATATCGTCCATGCCGCACCCGGCCAAGGCGAGGCCTGCTGCCGCAGCGCCGGCAAGTTTCAGATGTCCAGATGTCATGTCAGCCCCCCTTGATCTGAGGATCAAAGGGTCGCCCAATAGAGCGCAAGGATCAAGTCTGCGTCTTTAAGCGCAGCTACATCAGCATCGTCACCGGGTCTTCGATGAAGCCTTTGAACGCGGCGATCCAGCGCGCGCCCGCCGCGCCGTCCACCACGCGGTGATCACCAAGCGGCACAGGTCATGAAGCACCGCGCTGGTTGTTTAACTCCTCAAAATACAATGGAGCAAGTCCGCTTGGGTAAAGTGTACGGTTTTTCAAGTGATCGTAATCACATTCAGAAATAATCCTACTGCCATCAACCGCATGCATCACATCTGCAAATGTAAGAGACTCAACAAATGACCGGCTAAGCATCTTTTCGGATAGGATGATGAGCGCACCGATTTCAGACTTTGGCTTCAAATCATAATCAGCAGGAATCTCTGCATAGTATCCAATCAAAAGAAGCGTCTCATCAATCATACTAAAATCACGACTTCTTATTCTTTTGTGAATCACAAAGGGCGATCGATCGCTATCAATTTCAATACTACCCAAATTAGCCCCTGTAGTGCCATATTTAGTTTTAGCGGCTCCGATAATTTTCACATTAACGCCAACTTCCTCGCTCGCCTCTCTTTGGAGCCCAGTAATTGGAGCCTCCCCAGGCGCGAGCTTTCCACCAACTCCATGAAATGGCACAGCATTAGAATTCGCCTCAAGATATCGCTTAGGAACCGCCCAGACGCTATATTCACCGTATTTCAATACCGCCGCTACGGAAGTTGGGCTTTTCGGATCTATAAAATCTTCCAGCTTGTTCAGATGCGGAATATTTTCTTCCCACTTAAGCTCGAAAAACTTACGAAATGCCCTGTAGATAGAATGGGGATTTGGGTCACCTAAAAACTGCCTTTCAAATTTATAGACTGGTGACATCCTTCCATTGCCAGACTCATAATAGTACGGCTGACAAAATAGCACCTTATCAAATATAAAAAGCCTCCAAACAAAACCTTCGTTATGCTCTCTGCACTCAACTCCAGATCCACTGAACACCTTTGCCTTGGCATGAACTTGGGACAATTCGATCATCCACTCACTAAAGTCTCCACCCCTTTGTAGGGCCATGACCTTACTAAGATATGGACTACCTCTGGAGGCATGCAGGATCTTAATGTCTCGCTCAACGCCTTCATTTTTATCCCTGAAAATTAAATCATAAATATTTGTTCCACCGGAAAATATCGTCCTCCCGAGCTGAAGAAAATAATACTGCGTTCTAGAGGTTGATATTTCTTGGACAATTTCCGGCATAGCGCTGTCAATAGAGGTATAAATATCAACCAAACCCATAGACTGTAGAATTTGATTAGACTTCTCTTTCAATCCAAGTTCATATGCTTTTAATTTAATACGAGAAATGGCAACATACGAGCCAAATATTGCCGCGGTCAATATTAGCAAAAAGACAAGAATATAGTCGCCCGCAAGCATCTCACGGTTGACTATGGCCAAAAATACTGATATGAGCATGGCAGATAATATACCTGCCAATAGCGATATTATAAAAGCGTCTCTATGAACAACAGCATATTTCATTGTCGCCCCCACCCCGAGCGCTTTAAAATCACATCAAATCTACCTAGTACATCCTCGCGTAGGCTTAAGCGTCTTCTCCTTAGATAGGGTATTCACAATTGGCAGCGCAAATCAATGTCAAGCGGACATATTGTGTTTTGGTGCGATTGGATAGCGCGCCTACATCAACATCGTCACCGGGTCTTCGATGAAGCCTTTGAACGCGGCGATCCAGCGCGCGCCGGTGGCGCCGTCCACCACGCGGTGATCGCAGGTCAGCGTCACGGTCATGACGGTGGCTTTGGCCAGCGCGCCGTCGGTGATCACGGGCCGTTCTTCGCCGGCGCCCACGCTCAAAATCATACCCTGGGGCGGGTTGAGGATGGAGGCGAAGGATTTGATGCCGAACATGCCCAGATTGGACAGGGAGAAGGTGCCGCCCTGGAACTCTTCGGGTTTCAGCTTGCGGTCGCGCGCGCGGGCGGCCAGGTCCTTCATCTCGGCCGAGATTTGCGCAAGGCCCTTTTGATCGGCATCAAAGATGATCGGCGTGATCAGCCCGCCCTCAATGGCCACGGCCACCGACACGTCGGCGTGCTTGTGCATCGCCACGCGCCCGTCCTCGATCCAGCTGGCGTTGGCCTCGGGCACGCGCTTGAGCGCCAGGCCCGACGCCTTGATCAGGATGTCATTGACCGACACCTTCACGCCGTCGGGCGCCTTGTCATTGATCTGCTTGCGGAACGCCAGCAGCGCATCAAGCCGGCAATCCACATTGAGCGGGAAGTGCGGCACGTCGCGGAAGGATTCGGTGAGGCGTTTGGCTGAGATTTTCTGGATGCCGTCGGCCTTGCGCAGCTCATAACGCTCCGCCGCAATGCCATAGCGCGCCAGCGGCTCATGCTCGTCGACTTGCGGTTTGGGGGCCTCTTCGCTGCGCGGCGCAGCGGGTTTGGCGTCACGAGACGGCGCGGACTTTTCAGCCGCCTCCACATCCCGCTTGATGATCCGCCCGCCGGGGCCGGAGCCTTCAATGTCCGACAGCGTCAGCCCGGCCTGCTCGGCCAGGCGGCGCGCCAGCGGGGAGGCTTTGATGCGTTTGCCGTCCTTGGAATTTTTGTCTTTTCCGGTGTCGGAGCCGCCGCTCCCCCCACCCCGCGTTCGGCCGGTCGTCCGGTCCCCCGGACCGGACTTTGCGGCCTCACCCCCCGAGGGGGAGGGGGAGGGTTTGGAGCCGCTTTCGTCAGATTTTTTGGAGCCCTTGCCGTCGGCGCTCTTCGCGTCAGAGCCACGTCCGGCCTCTTCTCCCTCCCCCTTGGGGGAGGGTT
>JAIUMW010000313.1 GCA_022565365.1 Oceanicaulis sp. | reverse complement strand
GGTCGTCTCCGGCAATGGCGTTGGCAAAGGTCACGCCACTGACATCCACCACCGCATCGGTCGTGCCGTCATAGATCCGGTCTTGCGCGGTAATCCCGCTGACGCTGATCGCCCGTGGAGTGATGCTGGCCGTGGTGCTGGCCTGATCCACAAACACATAGTTACCCGCGTCCGCACCGCTGTAGCTGCTGGCCAGAGTCACGGTACGATCGCTGCCGACGTTGCGGCTGTCAAAGGTGCCGGTGGCCGACACTGTCAACGTATCGCCCGAGACGATGTTATCAAACAGGACGCCGGCGATATTGACGGTGGCGTCAGTGGTGCCGTCATAGATGCGATCACTGGCCGTGATGCCGCTGACCGTGACTTCCCGCCGCGTCACATCCAGGGTATGGGTGCCGCCGGTGAAGGTGTAGTTGCTTGCAAGGCCAGTGCCGTCAGCAAGATTCAAGCCGCTGACATTCACAAGCTTGCCATCGGCAGCATTCCGGTCCGCCAGGCTGCCCATACCGCTGAGAACCAGCGTCTCTGTGCCCACCAGGTTGCCGAGCGCCAAGTCAGCAGCCAGTGCGTCGGTGGTGCCGTCGTATACGCGGCTGCCAGTTAGATCAAGGCTGCGTTGCAGGATATCCCCGGTTACAGGGATCGCAACACTTACATCCAGTTGGTAGTTAGACGCTGCCGCACCACCCAGGCTGATATCGGTGACGTCCACCTGTACACCGGTGCCGGCATTGATATCAGCAAATTGTCCACTGAGGGTAGCAAGGGTCAGATCATCGCCGCTCAAAAGGCCGGTGAAGCTGGCGGAATGGCCATCGAGCGTCACGTTGTTGGTGCCATCATACTGTCTTGCAGTCGCAACAATGCCGTTAACCGCGGTGATCAAAGCACGGTCTATGACACCTATATCGGCCGAAACCGTTGTATCAACCAGCCCAAATCCGAAAATGGCTACGTTGTCGTCACGAACAGCTGAATCAAGCACCAGATTGGCGACCGTAACGGTTTTACCCTCTCCCGCGTTGGCACTATCGTATGCACCGTCACTGCTGAAGCTGAAGGTGATACTGGCCAGCGCGCCACCGTTCACCTGGTAGTTGGACTGCTGCAGGGCCGCATCGGTAGTTTGGTCATAGGTACGACGGACCTCACCAACCAGCGCGACATCCAGCTCGGGTGCCAAGGTGTACAGCAGCCCATTACCCACGCCCAGTACGCTGCTGGATCCAAAGTTCGCGTTGTATTGAATGAAGTCTGGGACCAGGCCGCCCAGGGCATCCGCTTCCGGCTCCTGAGACCATACCTGCCAACTCCCCGTGCCGGTCACATTGAGCGCCGAGGCACCTGCGTTATTGATAAAATTGTCTCCGGCCACCAGGACAAGATCGCCATCAACCGAACTGACCTGGTTAGCCAGCGTTAGGTCGCCCGCACTGATACTGACCAACATGCCATCGTCAGCAGAAAGCCCGGTGACACCATCGCCCAACGTCAGCGCCCCCTGATTCTGCAGAGCCAGATGCCCACCGATGACGCCACTGGCAGCCCCAATTGTGTTGGCTTCCGTCAGACTTGCACTGTTCAGCACATTCAGAACGAGGTTTGTTGCTGATGCAGCCAGACCGGAAACCTGTGTAACTGCGTCTGCTGTCAGCGAAAGACTTTCAGCAATAGAGACTAGGCGCAGCGTCATTGTGCCTTGCTGGCTTATGGTGGCGTTTCTGCCATTAATTGCCAAAGCACCAAACTGGTTATCGGCATTATCCAAGGTAATCTGGCCACTACCTGCCACGGGACTCTGCTCAGTAAGCAGGTTAAGCGTGCCCGCCACACTCAGCGTATTAACCTGACTGATACCCGTACGCACAGCGACTGAGGTAATGACGTCTGGCGCATCCGTCAGAATTGACACCTCACCTGTCAGCGCGTTGGCGGCGTTACCGAGCAAAATGGCATCGCCAGCAAGCGCTGGGCCATCAAACTGCAGACCACCCGCCAGACTCTGGACAAAGACATCACCGACCAGTGAAACGCCTGTGGCAATAACGTTGCCATCAACCGAAGCCTGTAACTCTCCACCGACGACTTCCAGCACAATCTCGCCAATGCCGCGAATCAGGTTCCCGCCAATACTGGCGGCGACAGCGACAATGTTCTCAGCCAACGTATCAAAGTCCAGTGTCGCGCCATCGGGATCGAAAGCACCGCGGACACGAATAGTGGTGCCATCAACCTGTGTAATCAGGTCAGTACCCTCGATCCTCAGGTCGCCGCCCACCAGGGTCTCTGCCAGCAGGGTGTCGAGACTATTAGCAAGTAATACATCACCCAGGCCGGCACCACGCACATCCAGTGTTGTCGTGCCTGTTACTTCGAGGGCGGCACTCTGGGAAATCAAACCTTGTGCTTTCAGCAGCAGATCACCGACGACACGAAGGGCGCCATCTAAGGTAATCCCGGTGGCCGCCTGCAGATTTGCATCACCGCCGACCTCCAGCACTCCAGCACCCTGGGTGACGATAGCGCCGGTCGAGGCTGTCACGTTGAGGTCGCCCTCAATGTCGCCGTCGCTCAGCGTGACGCTGTTGGCTTCAATGGTGACATTGTTCAATGCGCTGCTACCCAGCGCGCCATTGAACACAGCGTCACCAGCATCAGTAACCTGCAGGTTATGCGCTTCAGCGCCCTGAGAACGGATGGCACCGTTAAAGGTTATGTTCTCACCGGTAAAGGTCGTGTCGGTCGTCAGACCAAGGTCATTGCCATAGGTTTGCGCCCCGGTAGTGGTAATTGAGCCACCCGAAACGACCAGGGTTCCTCCAGCATTGCTCATGACGCTGGAAGTATTAACCGTACCGCCCAGCATGGTGGTGCCGGTGCTGTTAAGCGTCAATGCATGAGCACCGCTTACGCCACTGTCGAACGTTATATCCGCAGTATCACTGTCCAGCACGACTGCATTCGTCAGGGTCACGGCGCCTTCATAGTGCTGGGCGCCCGTGCCAGCAACACTGCCACCAAGACTGGACGTACCGCCCACTTGTAGCGAACCCAGGCCACTCAGCGCATTCGCCGTGACCAGGTCGTCACTGACACTCAGATCATGACCATTACCGGTCACCGTATCGGCAAAGCTGACACTGTTGGCGGTCAGGGCAGTATTGCTGCCCAGGGTCACCGTGTTGCCGTAAGCTTGGCTGCCGCTAGTGGTTACTGCCCCGCCGTTCAGAGCGGTGGTGCCACCAGCATTGGTAGCCAGGCTGACGGTGTTCACCGCCCCCCCTAGCGTTGTGGTGCCGTCACTGTTCAGGGTCAGGGCATGGGCACCGTCGACGGTTTGATTCAACGCCAGATCACCACTGCCGCTAGCCAGGGTGACATCATCCGTCAGGATGACCGCGCCGTCGAACGTCTGCGCGCCGCTGCTGCTGATGCCCGCCCCCAGGCTGGCTGCGCCGCCCACCTGTACGGAGCCCAGACCACTCAGCGCCTGCGCTGTGGTCAGGTCGTCACTGATACTCAGGTC
>JAIUMW010000312.1 GCA_022565365.1 Oceanicaulis sp. | reverse complement strand
GGGGGGGGGGCGCGGCGTTGAGGCGTAAAAAAAAACCGTGCCCCAGTGGGCGCCATCACCCCCCCCCCCCCGGCGCGGCGCGCCGGCCCACCCTCCCCATCAAGGGGAGGGAAAGAAGAGGCGCCCCCTCACCCGCCCCCCAACATCGCCTCCAGCGTCTCCAGCCGGTCGGCTTCCGCCGCGGGCTTGTCCCAGCGGATGCGGTGAATGCGCGGAAAGCGCATGGCGACGCCCGATTTGTGGCGCGGCGAGCGGTTGAGCCCCTCGAATGCGATCTCCAGAACCAGACCGAAATCGCGCCCCGCCTTCACGGCACGCACGGGCCCAAAGCGCTCCACGGTGTTGTCCTTCACAAAGGCGTCGAGCTGTTTGAGTTCGGCGTCGGTGAAGCCGAAATACGCCTTGCCCACAGGGGTCAGCGCCTCGCCGTCCTCGCCCACGCGCCAGACGCCGAAGGTGAAGTCGGAATAGAAGCTGGAGCGCTTGCCGTGGCCGCGCTGGGCGTACATCAGCACGGCGTCGATGAGGAAGGGATCGCGCTTCCACTTGAACCATTCCCCGCGCGGCCGTCCCGGCAGGTAGGGGCTCATCAGCCGCTTGATCATCACCCCTTCGGCCTGGGCGTGGGGCGGGCTCGCGCGCAGGGCGTCCAGCTTTTCCCAGCTGTCAAACGCCACCGGCGCCGACAGATCGATGCGGTCGGAGGCGAGCCCCGCCACAAACGCCTCCAGCCTCTGGCGGCGCTGGGCGAACGGCAGGGCGCGCAGATCCGCCTCCCCCTCCACCAGCAAATCATAGGCGCGGATGAAGGCGGGGTGGCGCGCCATTTGCGCCTTGGACACCGTCTTGCGGTTCAGGCGCTGCTGCAGATCGCCAAAGGGCGCCGGACCGCCATCGCTGGCGCGCACCAGAAGCTCGCCGTCCAGCGCGCCTTCAAACTCCAGCGCCGCCAGCACGTCAGGAAATGTGTGTGAGATGTCGTCGCCAGTGCGGGTATAGAGCCGGCGCACCCCGCCCTCGCTCACCGCCTGGACGCGCACCCCGTCCCATTTCCATTCCGCCTGCACGTCTTGCGTCGCCAGCGCCTCCAGATCGCGCGGCGCCACCGGATGGGACAGCATGACCGGGCGGAACGGGGCCTTGGCCGCGCTTTCGGGCTTTGGCGCCTTGCCCTCCAGCCAGGCGAACAGGCCCTCATAGGGCGGTTCCAGCCCGTGCCAGATTTCCTCGATCTCATTGACCGGCACGCCGCCATATTGCGCCAGCGCCGTCTTGGCCAGGCGCGCCGACACCCCCACGCGAAGCCCGCCCGTCACCAGCTTCAACAGCGCCCAGCGCCCGGCGGCGTCCAGCGCATCCAGCCAGGCCTCGATCTGCGCGGGCGCCTCGGCGCGGGTGAAGGTCTGCAGCGTCTCTATGAACTCGGCGAGCTCGGGGGGCCGGTTCGCGCCCGGCCGCGCCGGCCAGATCAGCGCCACGGTTTCCGCCAGATCGCCCACATAGTCATAGGACAGCGCAAACAGCACCGGATCGGTGCGCTCCGCCGCCAGCGCCCGGATCACCCCCGCCTTGGCCCCGCGAAACTCCAGCGCCCCGGTCAGCGCCGCCAGCGCCAGCCCGCGCTCGGGGTCGGGGACCTCGGCGAAATGCACCTCCAGCGCCCGCAGCTTGGCGTTCCGCTGCGGCGTGAAAGCCAGCGTGTCGAGCAGGCGGGCGAAGCGCTCCATGGGAGGAGGATATAGCGCGGGCGGGGTGGGGGTGGAACGGGGCGTTTAATCCGGAAAAGCGGGAGCCTGGCTCCTCCACGAAATACGCCCGTAGATGCCCCCTCTCCCCCATTTATGGGGGAGAGGTAAGGTGAGGGGGCGGACATCTCCGGCTCACCTGCCTTCGCCGCGCCTGGCGGGACCGCCCCTTGAGACACCACAGCTGCTTTCCCGGCCGACCGGAGGGAGAGCCGGGATCCATCCACCAGACCTAGCCGCCGCCTCACCGGCTCAGATGACCATGGAGGGATCCCGGATATTTGCTCACGCAAATTCCGGGAAGGCAGGGTTGGGGGGCTGGGGTTTCTTTCCCCTCCCACTCGTGGGGAGGGTGGCTGAGCAAAGTGAAGCCGGGTGGGGGCGCCGCCGAAGGCGGCTTCTAGAATCCTGCAACGGGCGGCGCTATCACCCCACCCGACCCAGCGCTAGCGTGCCGGCCCACCCTCCCCATCAAGTGGAGGGAAAAGTGGGGTCCTAAACCGCCAATGCGGCTAAGAGATAAATTCCAATTGAGTCAAAACAGCCAGCCCCCTACAGTTCTTCAGGTTGCAAACGGGAGCACCCAATGAACGATTCGATTCGGCGGCAGGGCTTTATATTGACTGGTTGTTTCTTGATCCTGATCGCAATCGGCACCGTGATCGCATACTTTTTCTCGGTCAACGGAGACATTTCAAATCAACCTGCCGATTGGGGCGCATTCGGCAGTCTCGTTGGGGGCGCAGCGGGCTCCGCCATTGCAGCATCTGCGTTGCTTGCCCTTGTTTACGGGCTCATTGTTCAACATCGAGAACTCGACGCCTTAAAAAAACAATTCTATAATCAATCATTCCGAGATAGACTAAATAAAATGAAAGATCAATATTATAAATCCCTGTCATCCGTTTACGTTTCAGTTTCAAGCGAGAGCGGAGACTCAAGAATAAAACAAACACACATCGGAAATCAGGCAATGAGCGACATTGTAAATGGCGCTTTTCGACAATTTAAGTCGGAAAATCCTGAAACAGAGTCGCTTGCCGAGTTAAGCGCTCGCATTGGGAGGGTGAAAAATTACCATCAAGAGCTTCTATCTCATGTTTGGGGGCAACTGATACACATATCAAACTATATTGACAGATTTTCAGTTGAATCAGAGCGATCAGAGGAGATATCGACCCTCAAGAACCAGCTCAGCATGAATGAAAAAGTGATGATTTTACTTTTTATTCCCTTATTTGGGCTTCAAGAGGATTTGGAAATTATAAAGAAGTTGGGACTTCTAGAAAACTTTCCTGAGCGACTTTTGGTCCAGATGCCCCATTCATTGCTTGAGGCGCACGGCATTCCGCCGCCTCAGAAACCCTGACCTCACAACGGAATATTATCGTGCTTCTTCCACGGATTGGTCAGTTGCTTGTTGCGCAGGGTGCGCAGAGCGCTGATCAGGCGCAGGCGGGTGTTGCGCGGCAGGATGACGTCGTCGAGATAGCCCCGCGCGGCGGCCACGAAGGGATTGGCGAAGCGGTCTTCGTATTCTTTGGTGTGGGCGGCCATTTTCTCCGGATCGCTCAAGTCGGCGCGGTGGATGATTTCGGCGGCGCCCCTTGCGCCCATCACCGCGATCTCGGCTGAGGGCCAGGCGTAATTGATGTCGCCGCGCAAATGCTTGGACGCCATCACGTCATAGGCGCCGCCATAGGCCTTGCGGGTGATGACGGTGAGCTTGGGCACCGTGGCTTCGGCATAGGCGAACAACAACTTGGCGCCGTGCTTGATCAGGCCGCCATATTCCTGGC
>JAIUMW010000311.1 GCA_022565365.1 Oceanicaulis sp. | reverse complement strand
TGAACGAGTGGTAAGGCCTCTTACTATCCGCAGAATTATTCAAAATAGACCTAGACGATAACACCACCGCTCAGCTGTTTCAATATCTGTATACGACGTCATGAACAACGAAGCCTTTGCGTTTTCACAAAACAATATTTGGCTTGGACTGTACGACGAGAACCTCAATCTTATTGCCGAAGGCATAACGTCGGAACAACTATATCCGATACATGTAGGGGCATTCAACGACGCGCTTTACATGAATAGAGGTGTAAAGTTATGCACTTACCACAATATCCTTTAAACCAACGTGCTTGTGACTCAACAACCTACCTATAAGGTTGTCAAATATATTATCCTTGTACACCGACCGGTTTATTCTGTAGCTGAATTCGTTTAAGTATCGCTCTATGTGCCAGTCGTGCATCCATGAATAAACACTTCTCAACCAAGACTTTAGTTGATGAATGATTGTGTTTATTTGGAAAAATGTCCTGGTGTTGCTTTTCTCTCGCCTGATGTTAAACTCTTTGCTTATAGGCATATAGCCTGTCCATTCATCTGTTACTACCCTTGCGTCTGTAGAAATGTGTGAATCAAAAAGCTTTCTTAACTCTCCTGATCCATAGTTTTTTATCACTTTGAAATAGGCTCGCTTTACACCACCCTTCTCGTCTAACTCAATTCCTCCTACAATCTTCTTTTTTTTCGAGTCGGTACTTCTACCTTGCTTCAGATCTTCTTTGCCACCGTACACAAACTCATCAACTAATACGTCACCTTTCATCGGGTGTTTTTCACTACTGGCCATGGCTTCGCGAACTTTATGCATAAACATCCATGCCGTAGGGTAGCTGACTTCAAAGCGCCTAGCCATTTGAGCCGCTGAAATGCTTTTTGTTGTTGCGCTCATTTCAAAAATAATCCCAAAGGCTTTGTGGATGCCAAACTTGACCTTGTGAAACATGGTGTTAGCTGTGGGGCTTTCTATGTGGTGACACATATTGCAATCACGGGCTAGGTTTTTCTTTCTTACGGTAAACTTGTCGTGACCACACTTACAGCACTTAAAACCATTGCTCCACTTCTTTTCAGCTAGGTAAGCTAAACAATCCATGTCATTGCTGAAACGTTTGTAAAAATCGATAACGCTTTGTCCTTTAAATGATTCCATGATGTGAAATTTTTTTTTGCAAAAAAAAGTATCAATCTTTAGACCTCAATACATGAATAAGGACATCGATGCTTGTATTTATCTAAAACGACTCGACTTCAACATTGTAAACCTAAAGCAGTCTGATGTCGATGAATACCTCAGCAAGAATATCAAACACGATCGGTTTTAAAAACCCATGGAGAGTAAATTAAAGTAAGCAGACATACTTGGTTTTAGTTTGATTACCATGCTGCACTCCGACGCCCTTCCGTTCATTGACAGTGTTGCTCTGTACTAGATACAAAGGTATTGATTACCTCAAAATCAAACAATGTATACCTTGCACAAGAGACGAAATCGCCAATATTATCTTCGATTGGGGATGTAGAAAAACTTGTTTACTAAACAAATATCACTATAGGCAACTTTGAGAAATTCAAATAGATTTTTAGACGAGGGTACAAACAAAAGTGCAAATACCTGAGGGCATTGTAAACTAAGAGATTTTAAACGCACCATGAAACCCTCTAAAGTGATGATGAAATACCTATAATATATCAGGCTGAAAGCTAATATAACAATTTTTCTATAGCTACCTGCTCTTTCCAGTCCGTCACTAATCGGCAACCATAACGCCAAATGACGGAACCATCATTGGAAAATGATCAATTAAAACAAACTTGTTCGAGTATCCTTCATCTTTATAAAGACGCATGAAAAACTTACCCACCCAAGAAGGATCTTTTTCCAATCGAGATTTTAGCAACATAACATTTTCGCCTCTAACATTGTGAAATGTTTCAACACGATTAGAGTCTTCAAAATTTTGAGTGCAATTCAAAATTTCAATTCCAACAAATATTCCTTCCTCAGGAAAAATTAATGGCTCATCTAAATCAATGTTTAATTTTCTTTTATTGCCTTGACTAAGAATCACTTTCTGCTCGACAAGACGATTTTTTCCAGGAAATCCATTTTCATTTAAATACATCACAATGCGAATGGTTACATCAATGTCACGAATAAGAATTTTAGGGTAAAAAACAAAAGAACTAATTATTTGAAAATCTGATTTATCACTTTTCAATAATGTTAAAACCTCTTTTCTTTTGCAATTAAATAAGTGAGCATTTATTGGAAATACATTTGGCTTATACCCAATGTACATCTGCTTTTGTTTTCCTGATTGTATTTTAATCTCATTTAATTCAACGGTATTAATATCAAGAAATAAGGTGTCGATATGTTTTATTTCGCTGAAATTAAAAGAAATGGTTTTGTATGACTGGTGTCTTACTTCAATTTTTTTAACATTATTGCCAAATATTGAAAACACTCCTTTGGAATTTGAGTATGTACCCCCAATTATAGAGTCATTATTAAAAAAAGTAATATGCGCAAATGGAACCGGACTATAGTTCTCATTTGAAAAGAGCGTGTATGTTTGCGCAAATACATTGATTTTACAAACAAAGAGTAACACAATAAGAACAAAGGGTTTTCGAAGTATCATAAAAAAAAATAATGTTGTACTTTGAGTAAAAACACTCAAAGTACAACAAAAATATTTTACAACTTAACAAGGAGCATAATCATATTCAACTGCTGTAGAAACTTTAATAAAAAATCTGTACTTTGTAACAATGTATTTATTTCCCATAATTGGATCACAAGGTTTTTTGTCATCTAGTTTTGTTTTGGTCTTCCAAAAAGGTCTTCCGTGAAATTCTTCGGGATCTTCATAATCTCCTCCCAAAAAACCAATCACATCATATCCATTAGTGACTGAGTACATTGGCTGTTCATTAATATCGTTATATACCTCCTCGGCATCTAAAACATTGTTATACGATACTGATACATAATTATCTCTATCAACATCGAGAAAATACATAAACGAACCAGTGGTAGCATTTTGAGCTATATATCCTCTAGCAACTTCATCATTAACAACAATAACTTCCGTAACTCTGTAGCTAATAGAATCATCCTGAATTTCAATGTATTCACCATAAGCAAATTCCTTTTCGTAAAAATCCATTAAAAATTCATCCGCAGAATTATTCTGAATCATAAACTCCGAAGCTGGCGACTCCTTAGAAGCTGGCGACTCCTTAAAAGATGATTCATCTTCTTTACTGCACCCTGTAATCATTACAGTTAAAAATAACGCACTCATTAAAAACTTTTTCATTTTAGTTAATTTAAAATTGTTATTACAACTAATAAAGCTCTTTGCATTTCTAGTTGACAGAAATATTAAACATCACTGTGGCCACTAAATGAAGTTTAACGTTGCAAAAAAAAAAAAAAAAAAAAACAATTTAGCAAATTTTTATTGATTTATTTTTATTTTTGTAAATAATAAATAACATAAAAAAAAGCCAACAAAAAAAAAAAAAATAAGATTTT
>JAIUMW010000310.1 GCA_022565365.1 Oceanicaulis sp. | reverse complement strand
GAGGCGACCAGCGTCTCCTCGTCCAGCGGCACCAGGGTGCGCGGGTCGATCACCTCCGCCGAAATCCCCTCGCCGGCCAGCGTCTCGGCCGCCTTCTGCGCCACCTGCACCATTGAGGAGGTGGCGATCAGGGTGATGTCGGTGCCTTCGCGCAGCACGTTCGCCTGGCCGAAGGGGATCAGATACTCCTCCTCCGGCACCGGCGCCTTGTCGTTGTACATCAGCTTGTCTTCGAAGAGGATGACCGGGTTGTTGTCCCGGATCGCCGTCTTCATCAGCCCCTTGGCCTCGTAGGCCGAAGAGGGCAGCGCCACCTTCAGCCCCGGGATGTGGGCGACCAGCGCGTGCAGCGACTGGCTGTGCTGGGCCGCCGACCGCCGGGTGGCGCCGAGATTGGTGCGCACCACCAGCGGCACCGTCAGCTTGCCGCCGGACATGTAATGGGTCTTGGCCGCCTGGTTGCACAGCTGATCCATGATCAGGAACAGAAAGTCGCCGAACATCAGATCGACGATCGGCCGCGACCCGGTCATCGCCGCGCCGACCGCCATGCCCATGAAGCCGGGCTCGGAGATCGGCGTGTCGAGGATCCGTTCCGGGCCGAACTCCTCGACCAGGCCGGAGAGCACCTTGAACGGCGTGCCGGCCTCCGCCACATCCTCGCCCATCAGGAAGATCGTCGGGTCGCGGCGCATTTCCTCGGCGATCGCCTCGTTGACCGCCTTGGCCAGGGTGATTTCGCGCATCCTCTTCGCTCCTCAGGCCAATGCGGGGGTGGCGGCATAGACGTGCAGGCCGACCTCGCGCGCGTCCGGATAGGGCGCCGCCAGCGCATAGGCGACGGCGGCCTCGGCCTCGGCGGCGACCTCGTCCTCCGTCGCCGCCAGATCCTGGGCGCTGCAGATGCCTTCCCGGGTCAGCCAGGCGCCGAAATTCCGGATCGGGTCGCGCTCTTCCTTCCAGTACCGCTCCTCGTCCTTGGAGCGGTAATACTCGCGGTTGATGTCGCCGACATGGTGGCCGTGATAACGGTAGGTGTCGAGCTGGACGAAGAACGGCCCCTCGCCCTTGCGGGCGCGCGTCACCAGCCGCTGCGCCAGTGCGTTGACCGCCAGCACGTCCTGGCCGTCGACGATGTGGGCCTCGATGCCGAAGGCCTTGGCCCGCGCCGTCAGCTCGCCCGCCGCCATCTCCTCGGTCTTGGTGTATTCGCCATAGAGATTGTTCTCGCAGGCATAGATCACCGGCAGCCGCCACAGCGCCGCCATGTTCATCACCTCGTAGAGCAGCCCCTGGCCCAGCGCCCCGTCGCCGAAGAAGCAGACGGTGACGTCCGTCCGGCCCAGCCGCTTGGCCGACAGCGCCGAACCGGTGGCGATGCCGGCCGAACCGCCGACGATGGCGTTGGCGCCGAGATTGCCGTTGTCCTGGTCGGCGATGTGCATCGAGCCGCCCTTGCCCCGGCAATAGCCTTCCGCCTTGCCCAGCAGCTCGCAGAACATCTCCTTGAAGTCCGCCCCCTTGGCCACGCAATGGCCATGGCCGCGATGGGTGGAGGTGATCCGGTCGCTGACCGTCAGCGCCTCGCAGATCCCCACGGCCACCGCTTCCTGGCCGCTATACATGTGCGTCAGCCCCGGCATCTTGGCCGACAGGTAAAGCCGGTTGGCCTGGTCCTCGAAGCTGCGGATGCGGACCATCTGCCGATACATCCGCCGATAGGCCTCGGCGTTCTTCTTGCCCATGCGATGCTCTCTCCCCTGCCCGGCTCCCCTGCCCGGCCGGCGGCCGGACCTCTGCTCCCGGCGGCCCGCTCCCCGCCGCCGGAAGCGGCGGGACCGGGCCGCTGCCTTAGTAGCGGTTGGCGATCGGCAGCTCCTCGGCCGGGAACAGGCTGATCACCTGGCAGCCGCTGTCGGTCACCACCACCTCTTCCTCGATCCGCGCGGCGGAATAGCCGTCGGCGGCCGGGCAATAGGTCTCCAGCGCGAAGACCATGCCGGTCTGGATCTCCATCGGGTTGTCCAGACTGACGGCGCGGCTGATGATCGGCCGCTCGTGCAGCGCCAGCCCCAGACCGTGGCCGAACTGCAGGCCGAAGGCCGCCAGCTCGTTCGGGAAGCCCAGGCTTTCCGCCGTCGGCCAGACCTTGGCCACGGTGTCCGTGGTCACCCCCGGCTTGATCAGCGCGATCGCCGCGTCCAGCCATTCCCGGCACTGCACATAGGCGTCGCGCTGCGCCGGGGTGGCGCGGCCGACATTGAAGGTGCGGTAATAGCAGGTGCGATAGCCCTGATAGCTTTGCAGGATGTCGAAGAAGGCCTGGTCGCCCGGCCGAAAATAACGGTCGGTGAAATTGTGCGGGTGCGGGTTGCAGCGCTCGCCGGCGATCGCGTTGATCGCCTCGACATCGTCCGACCCCATCTCGTAGAGCATCTTGTTGGCCATCGCGACGATGTCGTTCTCGCGCACCCCCGGCTTCAGCTCTTCCCAGATCATGTGATAGACGCCGTCGACCATCGAGGCCGCCTGGTTGAGCAGGTGGATCTCGTCGACATTCTTGATCTCGCGGGCGCTCAGCATGACCTGCTGCCCGTCCACCACCTTCACGCCGGCCTCCTGCAAGGCGAAGAACATCGCGGTCTCGGCATAGTCCAGGCCGACCGGCATGTCGGCGACGCCGGCCTTCTTCAAAAGGTCGTAGATCTCCTCGGCATAGCGCTTCATCAGCCCGAAGCTGGGCGGGATGGTGCCGCGCATCCCGACCACCCCGGCCCGGCAATGATCCGGGTCGAGCCAGTCGCAATACTCCCGATGATGCACCGCCGCCGAGCCGAAATCCCAGACGAACGGCTCCTCGTCGCCGGCCAAAAGGGCAAACCGGCACATCTTGTCCCGCTCCCACTCGCCGATCTTGGTGCCGGTGACGTAGCGGATGTTGTTGACGTCGAACAGCAGCAGGGCGCCGCACTCCGAAGCCGTCAACGCCTGCTTGGCCCGGCCCAGACGGTAGCGGCGCAGCCGGTCGTGATCCACCCGCCGCTCGAAATCCCCCGCCGTGTGACCCAATGCCGGCAAATGCCGGTCCCAACGCCAATGCGGATCAACATCGCCAGGCCGCAAACTCCGAGGGCTGAGGGCGTTCGTCATGGGGTTCGTCATCGTCGTCTCCTGGGGGCGCCAAACCGCGCCGCAGGCTGGGTCGCGCGCCCGGCCGTTCCGCGCGACGCCGGGCCGCGGCGCCGAGGCCACGGCAGCGGGCGTCTTGCTTACTTGCCGTCGGGCAGTTCCAGACCGGTCGGCATCGGCACGTTTTCCGGCTCCAGCTTGAGGCCCGCGGCCAGCGCCATGGTCTCCCGCAGGGCGGCGAAGTCCTTGGCCAGATAGGCTTCCGGATCGTCTTGCAGCGTGGCGGCGCCGAAATGCGCCTGCAACGCCTCGCGGGTGGTCGCCGTCACCGGCATCGGCACGTCCAGCTTGCGCGCGGCGGCCAGGCCGAGATCGAGATCCTTGCGCAGCAGTTCCGGCGTGAAGGTCGTCGTCCAGTCCAGATT
>JAIUMW010000309.1 GCA_022565365.1 Oceanicaulis sp. | reverse complement strand
GGGACGTCCTCACCGATTGCCGCAATGCCCTGGAGGCCGGCCGAGGCCCCGCGCTGTTTCTCGCCTACGCCATCGGCCCCGATCTCGGCCAATGCGGCGGCGGAAGGGTGATGCTTTCGATCGAAACCTTCGCCAGGCGGGATCTGGCGGATCTGCGCGCGCGGGCGGGGATGGAGGGGCGGTTTGAGGTGGGGTGTCGGGTGGATGAGGGGGGGCGGGTGGTGCGGGGGTGAGGGGGTGGATTTGGGCGTTCACGATCATTGGGCTTGTCACAGAAGTGGTCATTCGCTTCTCATTAAAGAGTCGTCGCATTGCGTGCGGAACCGACGTTCGGGGCGGATGCATGAAGTTCGCTGTAAGAACACAAGATCGAACCTATTTCACGGCCTCAAAATTCAGCATACTGAAACATCACTCACGATCAAACAGGTCATCAACAGCTTCATCAATGTCATTGGATTCTAAAAAACCTCCAGTTACAAAATCGCGGGTCTCTTCATCAATCCGGCTTGCTACATCGATATTATCATTTTTTATCTGTTCAAAATCTATCGTATCTATTATTTCCGATATTGTATCATGTTCTACTTCGAAAAGTGTCAAGGCGTCGCTTATATAATCGTAGGCCATTTGATAGGCCTCCTCATCGTCTTCGTCAGACATATAGTCTTCTAAAACGTTATCTTCCACAATTAGATCACCCGCTAGATCCGTCCAGTAGGAAACCGCTTCTCGTCTGAGTATATCTAGAAGTTCAGAGCCTTGCGATTCATCAAATACGCTAGATCGTAGTTTGGCCAGGCTGTTTAACTCTTCAGTAGAGCCAACTTCAAGGGCAGCCAGTCGAATAAAATTCTCAGATATCTCAAAAAAAACTTCTGGCTGTTGCGCGTGCGCGGAAACCAATATTTGACATAGTAAATTTATGTTTTGGACCGATTTCTGTGATTTTAACGCGGCGGCAAGTATCGATCTGATCTCATTTCCATCACAGTGCTTAATTGATTCTTCGTCCATTATAATAAGATGGATGAGCCGTAAAAAATATGATGGATGGTTGGTCCATAAATTTAGATTTAATTTATGCTGGCTAAGCCCTTGCAGAATGTAATAGTAACTCTCAGCATCAAGCGATGAATTGACCTTCAAGCTTTTTAGGTTCAGTAGTGATTGCTCCGTATTTAGGTGCAGGAAAAAACCAAATAGTGCTTTTTTGTCAGAAAGATGTCGCCGAAGCACAAAGTCAGCAACGGAGGGATTTAACAGACCAATATTTGCGCCTTTATCAAGAGATGAAATGGTTCTTCGAAGGATGGAGCCGCCCCCAGCCTTGACCATCTTTTCATACTCCGACGTTGCACTCGAAATGCTAACAATCCCATCACGAAGCGCGCACTCACGAACAGCGGCACGAAGGTCGCAATCTAGTAAATCCTGACCATTAAAGACCACTAGGCAGACGGCAATACGCGTCAGCGCGTCAATCTGATTATCATAGACATTGGCCCAAATGTCTTTCGGATTATCCAGCGTGTCCAGTATGTAATTCCAATATTCAGCCGCCTCAATCGATATCACGCGATCAGGGTCTGTAATAAATGATATCAATCGTGGGTTAAAATTAGCATGTTTTGCAATTTTCTTGTATCTCTTATCTATATAGATTTGCTCTATGAATGATTCAGAGAGCTTGCTGCTCCATATATGATTGTAGAGTATTTTTGCTCGATCAAATACGCCCAAGGATTCAATTGTGACTTCATACTCCTTTGCATCAATCTTTTTTATATTGAGCAAATCGCTTTTGAGCTTCCCTTGATTTAATACCGTTGTTCTTGATGTAAGAATAAATCTTTTGTCTTTATCTTTAGAAATACGGTCCATAAAATTCAGTATACGACTATCTTTGCGCCCCTCTATTGCTACTAAATAATTTCGCCCCAGAAAATCATCATAATAAAATATTTGTTTCTTATCTTTCAAAAATTTGGATTCTGCTTCCGAGAGATCATCTTCAATAACACAGAGTTCATACTCTTGACCAACATAATGATGCGCAAGTTGATCTGCAAGTGTCGTTTTCCCAATGCCGCCTTCGCCTGTGATAACTACAGAATGAAACTCCTCAAGTTTTGAAAGCGCTAGTTCGTGGTTCTGTGTAACTACATACAACTGCGTATTCTCGAGAATCTCATCTCGCTTGGTTTCACTCCGCCCGGTCAAGGCAGAGTTCAGCATTGCCTCCAGAACTGTTGCACTCGATAGCCAGAGCTTATAATGCTTTCTTTCTACATCTGGATATTTTGCAAGCAAATCATTGAGATTCTCTTTGCCAAGTATATCCGCCTCACTGATCAAATATGGCTCAAAAGCTGATTTAATATCCTTTTTGTTAGCTCTAGAAAGAGGCAATGAGGTAGCAAATATATAGCGGTGCGGGTTTAGAGTCGAAATTTTGGCAGCTTCACTCTTCCTGCAATGCACAATTAACCTATCCACACCACTTTGAAGCCAATGCTTAGACTGAATTATGACTTCTTTGTCTCTTGCAACAAAAAACCTTCCGTCGACTCCCCCATCTTTTCCGGGCTTAAATCGATCTACTTTCATACCCTCACGAGCTGATATTAGATCGTTGACTAGAGCCTCAAACTCTTTGTCATTCAATTTATCGAAATTATAGTTCTGCAAGGTAACCCCGAATTGCGATCAAGATACACTTCTTCTAATTCTAGCGGCTCTTTTGATTCTATCTGCCTTGGCAGCCATCGACACTGTCGCCACGCAATTAGGCTTGCCACCATCAGTGAAGGCTAAATCACTTATAACACCTATAAGCGTTGCCGCAACAAGGATATGGTTCATAATCGCCTGTTAGTAAGGCTAACAGGCGATTTCGCAGTCGCAGCGAATTGTAGCAACGCGAAAGCTGAATTGTATTTCGAGCCAATAAAACTGCCGTCCGCGTTGGGCCGAAAGGATCGCCTTCGCCACCGAGTGGGGGCGGTCGCTATTTCGATGTAGCGTCAAGCAGATGCTCGTCTGCTTTGCTTTCGTCCCCCGCAACCCATCCCCCTCCACAAATGTTGACCCCCGCACCACAGCTGCGGTTAGCTCTTCTGGCCGTGTTGCGTTTGGGGGAGGGTGATGGCTTTGGGTGATCGGGAAGAGGATAAACGGGGGGATGGCGCGCGTGGTCGCGACCGCGAGCGGCGGCGCTCGCCTGTTGATGACGAGATTGCGGCCTTCATCGATGATCTGCTCTATGGGCGCGGTCGGGAATTCCTGAAGGCGGCGCGGGGGCATGCGGCGGATTATGCGCATCGGCGCAAGGGGGATGCGGCGCGGTCCGTGGAGGATATTGCGCGGTCCCTGCGCGATTCCGGGCATGCTTTCGACGACCGGCCGCATATCCGCGATTTCGTCGATGCGGCGGCGCTCGGGCTGGAGAACCTGGCCGATGATATCCGCACCCGCAGTTTTCGCGACATCTATGGCGCGGCGGAGGATTTCGCACGCGAGCGCCCGGTGCTCGTCGCGGCGGCGGCGGGGCTG
>JAIUMW010000308.1 GCA_022565365.1 Oceanicaulis sp. | reverse complement strand
TTGCGGAATTTGGTGCGCTTCGGTTGAAGCATGGTGACAGCTCCCTTGTTCCGCTCTTATGCCGCCTGCCGGCCCGAGCGCGCGCGTTGCTCGCCGGAATCCTGCATCCGCCGCTCTTGCGCCATCGGGTCGTGCTCAAGGATCTCGCCTTTGTAGATCCACACCTTGACCCCAATGATGCCCATCGCGGTCTTGGCTTCGGCGAAGCCGTAATCGATATCGGCGCGCAGCGTGTGCAGCGGCACCGAGCCCTCAGAGTACTTCTCGACGCGCGCGATCTCCGCGCCGCCCAGACGTCCGCCGACCATGATCTTGCAGCCCAGAGCGCCCATGCGCATCGTGGTCTGGAGCGAGCGCTTCATCGCGCGGCGGAACGCGATACGGCGCTCCAGCTGCTGGGCGATGCTCTCGGCGACCAGGGTGGCGTCAACCTCCGGCTTGCGCACCTCGACCAGGTTGAGGAATACCTCGCCATCGACCATTTTCGAGATGTCCTTGCGGAGCTTCTCGATATCGCCGCCCTTTTTACCGATCACCACACCCGGACGCGCCGTGTGAATGGTGATGCGGCACTTCTTGTGCGGGCGCTCGATGATGATGCGCGAGATCGACGCGGTCTTCAGCTTGTCCTTGAGGAAAGCGCGGATCTTGATGTCTTCGTGCAGAAGATCGGCATATTCCTCGCCCTTGGCGTACCAGCGCGAGTCCCAGGTCCGGTTGATGCCGAGACGCAGCCCGATCGGATTGACTTTCTGACCCATCAGGCGGCCTCCTCAACTTCGCGCACAACGATCGTCAGCTCGGAGAACGGCTTCAGGATTTTGGCGCCACGGCCGCGTGCGCGGGCCCGGAAGCGCTTCATCACCAGGTTCTTGCCGACATAGGCCTCGGCCACGACCAGAGAGTCGATGTCCAGGCCGTGATTGTTTTCCGCGTTGGCGACCGCGGACTGGAGCAGCTTCTTCACGTCCGCCGAGGCGCGCTTGCGCGAGAACTCGAGATCGTTGAGCGCACGCTCCACCTTCTTGCCACGGATCATCGTGGCGATCAGGTTCAGCTTTTGCGGGCTGATACGCAGCATGCGCAGCTTGGCGCGCGCTTCGTTATCGGCGACCCGCCGGGGGTTCTTCGCCTGGCCCATGGCTACTTCCTCTTCGCCTTCTTGTCCGCCGCGTGCCCGTAATAGGTGCGCGTCGGAGCGAATTCGCCCAGCTTGTGGCCCACCATCTCTTCAGAGACGACCACCGGGATAAACTTGTTGCCGTTATGGACCTGAAACGTCAGGCCCACGAATTGCGGCATCACCGTCGAGCGGCGCGACCACGTCTTGATCGCCTGCTTGCGCCCGGCAGAGTGCGCAGCGTCGGCTTTCTTCAGGAGGTGCCCGTCAACAAACGGGCCTTTCCAGACAGAGCGAGGCATGTCAGCCGTCCCCTAGCGTTTCTTGCGCTCGTGGCGCGAGCGAATGATGAATTTACTGGTCGACTTGTTCGACCGCGTACGCGGACCCTTGGTCTTCTTGCCCCACGGGGTCACCGGGTGGCGCCCGCCCGAGGTGCGGCCTTCGCCGCCGCCGTGCGGGTGGTCGACCGGGTTCATGGCCACGCCGCGCACTGACGGGCGCTTGCCCATGTGACGCTTGCGGCCGGCTTTACCCAGATTGATATTCAAATGGTCCGCGTTCGCCACTGCGCCGATCGTGGCCATGCAGTCCTGGTGCACAGCACGCAGCTCGCCGCTCATCAGGCGCAGCTGGGCGTAGCCCGCATCGCGGCCGACCAGCTGGGCGTAGGCGCCGGCCGAACGGGCGATCTGGCCGCCCTTGAGGGGCTTCAGCTCGACATTGTGCACGATCGTACCGACCGGCATCGCTTTGAGCGGCATGGCGTTGCCCGGCTTCACGTCGACACGCTCGCCGGCCAGAACCGCATCACCCACCGCCAGGCGCTGGGGCGCCAGGATGTAGGCCAGCTCGCCGTCTTCATAGCGGATCAGCGCGATGAAGGCGGTGCGGTTGGGGTCGTACTCCAGCCGTTCGACCGTGGCGGGCACGTCGAACTTGCGGCGCTTGAAGTCGATCACGCGGTACAGACGCTTGGCGCCGCCGCCGATGCGGCGGGCGGTGATGCGTCCGGTATTGTTGCGGCCGCCCTTCTTGCGAAGGCCCTCAACGAGGGTCTTCTCGGGCCGGCCGGCATGCAGCTCGCTACGGTCCACCAGCACAAGCGCGCGGCGGCCGGGCGAGGTCGGCTTGAAGAATTTCAGCGCCATGGTCTCTCCCCTTCGTGCGCGCGTCTAGAGGCCGGTGGTGACGTCAATGGAGTGACCGTCTTCGAGGGTCACAACCGCTTTCTTGACGTCGTCACGCCGGCCTTTAATGCCGCGGAATTTTTTCGTTTTGCCCTTCTGGACGAGGGTGTTCACAGCCTTAACCTTGACCTTGAACAATTCCTCGACCGCCTCGGCGATGTCTTTCTTGGTCGCGGTCAGGGGGACACGGAACACCACCTTGTTGTCTTCCGACAGAAGGGTGGATTTTTCCGTGATCACCGGCGCGATCAGAGTGTCGTAATGACGCGGAGCGGGCATCACGCAGCCTCCTGCGGCGCGAGCCGCTCGTTGATCTTGTCCAGAGCCGCACGCGTCAGCACCAGGGTGTCCCGGCGCAGCACGTCATAGACGTTCAGCCCCTGAGCGGGCAGCACGTCGATCAGCGGCACATTGCGCGCGGCGCGCGCGAAATTCTCGTCCAGCGTCTCGCCATCGATGATCAGCGCATTGGTCAGGCCCAGCTTTTCGAACAGGGCCACCAGATCGCGGGTCTTGGGCGCATCAAGGCGCGCCTCGTCCAGCACGATCAGCTGATTGCCGCCGGCCTTGGCCGACAGTGCATGGCGCAGGGCCAGCGCGCGGACCTTCTTGGGCAGCTCAGTGGCGTGCGAACGCACGCGCGGCCCGTGGGCCACGCCGCCGCCGACGAAGATCGGAGCTGAACGGGCGCCGTGGCGAGCGCCGCCAGTGCCCTTCTGCTTGTACATTTTCTTGGTCGTGCGCGAGATCTCGCTGCGCTGCTTGACCTTGTGGGTGCCGGCCTGACGGCGCGACAGCTGCCACTTGACGCAACGGTGCAGGAGGTCAGCACGGATATCGGCAATGCCGAAAATATCCGCGTTCAGGTCAACCGCCCCGGCCTTGCCGGCGTCCAGCGTGACGACGTCGATTTTCATTGATTCGCCCCTTCATTCCCGGCGTCAGCCTCGGCGGCGCGAGCCATGTCTTTCGTCGGCGCGCCTTCGGCGACCATCTCCGCTTCCGGGCTGCCCGGAGCCGGCGAATCGACATCATCGGCCTGGACCGTACGCAGAGCGGCCGGGTACGGCAGCTCCTGCGCGCCGGCGCCTTTGACGGCGTCGCGCACTTCAACCCACGAACCGGCAGAGCCCGGAACCGCGCCCTTGACGAGGATCAGGCCGCGTTCGGCGTCGACGCGCACCACTTCCAGCCCTTGCGTGGTCACACGCTCGGAGCCGAGATGGCCGGCCATCTTCTTGCCCTTGAACACCCGGCCCGGATCCTGG
>JAIUMW010000307.1 GCA_022565365.1 Oceanicaulis sp. | reverse complement strand
TATGATGCTCGAGAAAGTCCTTCTATATTGTGAGTAATAATAACGCAAACGTGAATTATAAGAACACATCAAATGATGCATAAAACTGAAAAGCAAGTGACTTTTCAAAATTTCACTGTGTAAATGTAAGCTATTTGGATATTAGGGCATTGTTTAAGTTGAAATAATGAGAAGATATCGAGTATCTTCATTCCCTCTGTTTCGCAAGAGCTATATAAATATTACGTAAACGCAAGAAATAAGGATTAAAACTAAACAACGAATACACATTAGCGCCTAGAAAAAGCTTAAATGGTAGCTTTATGATTTGGAAAGGCATGAGGTTTTTAGAACAGAATTTAAGTTGTACTGTTGGCTACTTCACTATCACGATACTGATGTAGCATTCATTCCAAAAGGATTACATTAGCGCAACACCTGCACTTTTTTTAACTCGAGGTCATCATTATTAAAAATTCTAAGGAAATAGAATCCAACAGGCAAACTTTGAACATCAATTACATGGGTTGTCTGATTCGATAATGAAATACGGTTAGTCATTACTACGGCCCCAATGCTATTGACCCATTCCAAATAAACCGCACCAGACACAGGTTCGTGGAAATTAAGTTGTAACCGGTGTGATGCTGGGTTGGGAAACACAGAGACTAAAGGATGTAAATTGACGACCTCTTCCACACTAATACCATTAATTCTATCTAATGGTATAAGATTCCCTCCTGATGACTGAGCTAACCAAAGGCCAAAACCAGGCCCATTATTATTGCCCGTGGGATCAACAAACCCACTAATCAATAGGGTTATTGCCTCATCTTTAAGCCCCAAATCAAGCAATGGAAGAAGATAGGCGATGTAGTCACTTCCATCTAATGTTCGCAGCACAAGCTCATAATTTTCAGGAAAAATTGAGGTGTATCCTGCAAAATGCAAAAATTGTAAATTACTTACAACGTTGGATGTTCCCGTCAACCTTTTATCGATATCAAAAGCAATGGGAGCATCAGAGGCACCATGAAAAAATAGCATATCTGTTTCGCCTACGCTAGTTGACTGCTCTCGTCCCTCTGTATATATGTGCCAATCCACTGGAGTAGGCACAGAATATCCTGCAAAGGAAAAGACACCATTAGCTACAGCAATATGTGATTTTGTGTTTGTAAAAGTTACTGTCTTTTGATATAAAGCACCTACCGTATCCGAGGCGTTTACAAGTGTAATACTTAAAACCATAGGTGTTTCTGCTGCAATGGGCAAAAAGGCAGAAGCTGAACGATAATTAAGCTGACTAACTACTTTGGAGTCATTCACCCAAACAGCAACTGAAGATGCAAAGGCATCTGAAATATCATTGATAAATTGCACCTTAGCCGATGTGACCCCCACGTGAACAATTACAGAGTCTACAAGGAGCCCACAAGGAGATTGCATACTTGCAACGAAAACATAACGTCCATCTACCGCAAAAGGTCCAACCGTTAGAACCCGTGTTGTATCTATAAGAGTGCCATTTAGTGTCCATTGGAAATTATAATTTGGCTGTAAAGGAACTATCACACCTTGGTTCACTAAATTAGGGTCTTGTCGATTGGTTGGCTGCACATAACTCCAATGGGTAGGTGAATTAACATCACCGCCTAGAAGTCGCATTCCCGAGGTGCCGGCGGGAGGCACAAAACCGAGATGGTCTATCCAATCATCATCGGTGACCCCGGAGTTTGGAGGAAAAACATAACCCCTAAATGAAACGGCATCGGCTAGGATTCCATTTGGTGCGCGCAAAACGCGTCCAACAGGCGTAGAGGCTGAAAACGAAAAAATCATATTACCGAAACCATGATAGTAAAAGTTGGCTGGACTTTCTGTGCTATTGGGAGAATAGCTAACGGCAACAACTAAGGTACCGTTGGGACTAAAAACCGTGCCCGAGCCAAATGTATATTCTGCTTTCACATTGGAGTTACCTAATTGATACCACTGTTCTAAGGTCCAACCCGATATATCAAAATTCGGAGGACCTGTAAGTTCCACATAACTATTTGCTTGTTGCATATAAGAAGGCCATCCATTTGTTGGAGCATGATTTGTCAAAAGAGGTCCTTGATATATTTCAGTAAAGTGAATCGCCTCAGGGATACCCAAAAAACGAGATGTAATGGTGGCAGAAGCTGTTGCAGTATTTGAGCTTAAGAAAATGGTTTTGGGGGATGCTTCAAATATTGGTGAAACAGAAAGTGTAACATCTGCAATAGTATCGTTAAAAGAATAACCGTTTTGAAAACTCGGCTGTATCCAGGCTGATAAGGTGTAAAGACCTGGCTCAGACACATCAACAAAACCACCCAAAACCAACATGGTATCTCCGATAGACATGGTTCCTGAATCAACCACAAAAGTACCAGAACTGCTGATGGGGCCGTTCACATTCCATTCTAAAACTATGGAATCATTGGCAAAGTTTGAATTGGCACCAATCATTTTGTAGAGTAAAAAGGCTAGTGGCTTAGCGTTAGATAAACAACTATTACGCTGTACATAAAACTCAAGCAATGCTAAATCGTGTTCTGCAGAATTATGTTCAATCGCACCTCTATCAGGTCTTTCAGCTGACCGTGGAGTCCCGAAAAAATCTTCTGTTACACCCAAGCCTACGCCATTATTATTAGCGATAGGAAATAAAGGCGAAAGATCTCCTCCAGCTGGGTCAATGAATACTGGGTCACCAAGAACTGAATTCCCATCAAAACCACCAGTTGGCAAATTTTGCCATTGAGTCAGTGTTAAAATAGATACCCCTTGAAAAAAAACCCTAAAATTAGAACTGTTAGTGGTTTTGTGAAAAACATTATAATCAGACTGAAAACTCACAACCGCCGCCATAAAACTATAATAAATCGCATCGTTATGAAACCAAAAAATATTGTTTTTCACATTAACATTGGATATAAATGTAGCAGCATTTAAAGCTTTGTGCGGAGAAACTGGGGTCAAACTGGGATTGCCCAACAAAAAAGTATTGTGAAAAATTTCAATGTGATTACATTGATTTTGAAAAAAATGTATAGCATGTTGAGTCACAGAGGAGCGCACATTATATATCAAGTTGTTTTCAATTCTAATTTTTTTTGTATTTGTTCCGACAGCCGCCCTCATTGAAATGATATCTGCCGTTCCTAAGTTTGCCGGTCCACCAACATTATATATTCGATTCCTTGCTAATCGAGCCCCTGGATTACTGAAAGTCAATTCAATGGCCGTAGGCCAAGAATCGTTAATTCGATCAGTTTGATGCAAAGTATTGCCCTCAATCGCTAAATCCTCTTGATAGCGTGCTGTAATCCCTAATGCACGAAAATTTTTTATTTCATTAGCTGTAACAATATTATTTACATTTGGAGAAGAAACACTTGCACCTGCAAGAGAAACCCCAAAGTATCCCCCAGATATCACATTATTCTCTATCGTATTATGGCTTCCTGAGTTTCCTGTCGCCACATAATTAGATCGACTGCCACTGATAACAACACCGCCAAAAGAAATGGATTGCATATCATCTCTGGTGACTATTTCACAGTTTCTGATAATGTTATAATTA
>JAIUMW010000306.1 GCA_022565365.1 Oceanicaulis sp. | reverse complement strand
TTCAAACTTGGAATTTGACAGTATCTATTCATACATCTATGGCGGGAACATATCAAAATCTGAAACTGAAGAAAAAGAAGAAACTGAAAATCAAGATGACGACAAAATTGATTTAGAAGTAGTTCCTCTCAAAAAATCTGACGACACCGAAGAAGCAATTTTCATAGTAGATGAATCTCATCTAATTTCAGATAATTACCACCAATCTATTGACTTGCGATTTGGCTCTGGTAAATTACTGAAGGACTTTATTGAATTTGCAGATCTAAAAAACTCACAGCGAAAAATAATTTTCGTTGGGGACAGCTTTCAACTTTCGATAGGAAAAAAAGAAGAATCTGCACTCAATCCCGAATATTTAAGAGATGAATACGAATTTGAAGCCAAAGCATTTCAACTTATTGACAAAGAAAAGAAATCTCTGATTGTTGCGGAAGGATTGAAAGCTGTCAATTGCATCCGTAACCAATCGTTCAACAACTTAAAATTTGAGGTTTCCGATTCTTTAGAAATCTTATCAAAGGAAGCATTGAAAGAAGGAATCACAAAATCCTTGAATTCGACATCAAGCTCACATATTCTTTGCTACTCAAATTTTGATGCTCAGAAAGTAAATTTCTGGATAAAGAACTCTATCCTCAAAAATGGAAACGACTTAACAAAAGGCGATTTAGTCATTTTTGGAAACAATATACGAGTTGAAGATGAAAACGACCCTTTCGCTGAACCCAAAAAGATTTTTAATGGTCAATTTGGTACGGTTGTATCTGTTTCAAACACCATTACCAAAACGGAAAAACTAATCACACCTTTAACATTCCGTGAAGTAACCATCAACTTACAGGAGTCAAATCATACACTTAGCTTTCTCAGTTTAGAAAATTTCAGATTAAGTGATAAAGGAGAACTTTCTAAAGAAGAAATTATATCCTACAAAATTCTTTTGGCTCAATTAGCAGAAAAGGAGTTAGATAACTTTAAAAACGGAAAATATCACGTTGATGAAGAATTAAAAGATGTGTTACAAAAACTGGCTGATGGCAAAAGAGTAAAAACGGAAGTTTTTCGCAAAATTCAACGTTCCCTTAGTAATATGCCTGCAACAGATTACTACAAATTTAAAAATGCAGCACAATTGCGTTTTGGATGGGCTTTAACGGTACATAAATCAATGTCCTACAAATGGGATGAAATATTTTTCAATGTAGAAACTGGCGGGGGTAAAACGAACGAAACCTACTTCAAGTGGATATATACTGGATTGATAAGAGCAACAACCAAAATAAGTCTTATCAATTACATTCCTATTTCTCCATTCTATAAAGTTGATGTAAAGCCAACCATACCCGCAAACTCAAACAGTAAGGACTTTTTCTATATCGCTGACCCGTCTATTGATTTGACAAACCTGAATAAAGAAATAGCTGAAAAACACCAATTTAAAGATGATGATTTTAAATCTTCTCTTCTCCAACTATATCAGTACATAGCAGGGAAGATTTCAAATCATAATATGAGCGTAAAATCAATTAATCACCCAAATTATCAAGAATTATATGAGATAAAAGGAAACTCTGGTGAGATTGCAACTATTTCTCTCTACTTCAACAAAAAAGGGCAATTCAAGTTACCTTCGGTAATGAAATCACAACCTAAAGAATTTGGAGAAGAATTGTTGAATGTTTTAAATGCAAATAATAGTGTTAATGATTTCAGCTTTATAAAAGATAACTGGAGAATATCTGCTTATGAGGAATGGAATGAAAAGCTAAAGGCAAAACAACTTTCCATTAGTTACATCATTCAGGCACCCTACAAGGATACGTTACAACTGATTCGTACCGCTGAAAAATTAGTTGTCGATTTGTATTACGATGGTGATGGATTTTTTACTACCGTTTCAGCAACTTCAACGACTGAACCAAGCCTATGGTCTGATTTTCAATCTATCATTAATGAACTAAAGTGCTGTTAAATGGCTTCATTGTTCGATTTTAGTAAACAAATAGCAGACCTCAAAAAGGAAAAAAGGTATTCGGAAGCCCTATCCTATTTTAAGGAGAACAAGATAGCTTTCTCCAAGGAACAACTTTCTAATAATGAATATATCGTATCTGATATAATTTCTTGCCTCAGGTATACCAACCAATTTGATGCTGGTTTTCAATTCTTAAAAATATATAACATCAAAATTGATGACAGCCAAAAGGAAAGAATCTTAACTGCGTATGGCTGGTTATTATGGTCAAAATATAAAGCAGAAAATGAGAATGCCAATAACTTTGAAGATGAAACGCAATTCTTTGATGAAGACGAAGACGATTTACAGCAGCAAGATTTTCACTATGACAAAAACGTACTCATTGAAAGCATAGAAACTCTGATTCCCATTCTTCTGGCATTGAATAGTGACTTTTCAAAAACGCTTGTTTCAAATCTGTTTTCAATTGTCCTTAAATCTGAAAAGAAGAAACCTGCTCCTAACTGGAAACTTGTAAATGATTTTTGCAACCAGATTGACCCTACTCTTCTATCAACTGAATGTTCAACTATTCAGGTAGAACGAAAAGGGCGTACTCAGGATATGGAGTTAGCATCCGACTTTGAAAATTGGTATGCATATAAAACCAAAGCCTTAATGAAATTAGGTGAATGGCAAGACTGTTTTGGCACCTCCAAAGAAGCCCTTGAAAAGATTGACAACTTCCATTATTCCAATGATGTTTGGTTCTCAAGACGAGTAGCTCTGTCAAAGAAAAATCTTGGGAATGCAGAAGACACGATTGAAGAACTTGAAACTATCTTAAAAAAGAAACGGGAGTGGTTCATTCAAAAGGAATTGGCAGAACTCTATTTTGAGAAAGACGAGTTAGATGCTGCGTTTAAAATGGCGATAGATGCCATTAATAATTTTGGACCTCTTGAATTCAAAGTTGACCTACTTTACTTAGTTGGAAAAATTTTAAATAAGCAAGGTAAATCTGACTTAGCATTCAAACATTTTAGCCTTTCCAAACTTGTTCGACAAAACGAAGAATGGAAAGTTCCTCAAAAAGTGTTTGATGAATTGAATCAATTTGAACAAAATGAAATCACCATAAACGAGATGAAGAATCTCAAATTAGAACTAAAGAAATATTGGAATGGGTTTAACAAAAATGATAATAGACATAAAACGCTAAGTCACAGAAGCAACTCTGATAATTTACAGGGTGAAATAGTTAAGATACTTCACGACAATGAACGTGGGAAAGACGGTTTTATCAAATCAGATGGTAATGAATTCTATTTTACAGCTTCTTCAAACTGGCATTTGACCACTGAATTAAATTTGGGAACAAAAGTGATTTTTAAAGTATTTCCTGCGAAACAGGGGGGAAAGGATCAAACCAGAATTATAAAACTCGATAAATGAGGAGTCTCATATTTAAAATCCATACTAATCAAAAGCTAAGGCCCGCTTTATTTCAAAGTATTTTGTGCGGACAGGTAAAAAATTATTGCTTTTAATCTTAGTTGGTCGTTCCGCCGCACAAATGCGAAGCCGTTATAAATCAAGTTGCCTATTATGCACTCACATGCACTCACATGCACTCACATGCACTCACATG
>JAIUMW010000305.1 GCA_022565365.1 Oceanicaulis sp. | reverse complement strand
CCTGGCCGGAGGTGGGCGCGCGGCTGCGCGGGCTGTACCCCAACCACCCCCCGGACCGGCGTGATTTGGACCCCTTCTACTTGCGCGCGACGGTCGAGTGAGGCGGCGCGCGCCGCATCCGGACTGACGCCACCGCCCACCCTTGCGCGCCCACCCTTGCGCGCCCGGGCCGGCGCGTGCGAAGTTCGCATTTCAACGTTCCAAGGGGCGTCCCGTGATCATCACGGGGCTGAGATCGCACCCTCAGGACCGGATCCGGGTCATGCCGGCGTCGGGATGGAGCCTATGACGCTAGACGATTACAACACTCATTGCGCGCGCCTGCCCGCCGCCTCCCGTGTCATCCAGTGGGGTGGATCCCATGTGTGGAAGGTGGGCGCGGGGACAAGCCAGACCGGCAAGGTGTTCGCCGTGGCCGGCTGGTCTGATGACGAGGCGCTGGCCGTCACATTCAAATGCTCCGACATCGTGTTCGAGGTGCTGCGCGATGCGCCGGGCTGCCGTCCTGCGCCCTATCTCGCCTCGCGCGGGATGCTGTGGATACAGCGCACGAGCCCAGACAGCGTCAGCGATGACGAGCTCCAAACCCACCTCTCCGAAAGCTGGCGCCTGGCCGCGCTTGGCCTCACCAAAAAACGCCGCGCCGCGCTGGGCCTCGCCTGACGCACGGCCCTGTCCCTTTTCCGCTCAAGCCTTGAAAGCCCGATCCCATGAACAAGCCCGTCAGCCAGTCTGAATTTCCCACGCCCACCGTCACCACCGGGCCGCTGGCCGGGTCGCGCCGGGTGTTCACTCACCCCAAGGCCGCGCCGCATCTCGCCGGGCCGCACCGGGAGATCGAGCTGCACCCCACGGCCCTGGAGCCGGCGGTGCGCGTCTATGACTGTTCGGGGCCGTACACTGATCCGGGCGCAAGCATCGACGTGGAAAAGGGCCTGACCCGCGCCCGCACGGCCTGGGTCACGGCGCGGGGCGGGGTGGAGGCGTATGAGGGCCGGGCGCTGAGCCCGCTCGATAATGGCGGGGCGCAGGGGAAGTATCTCGCCCGCGCCTTCCCGGTGCGCCACCGGCCCTTGCGCGCCACGGGGACCGGCCCGGTCACCCAGTATGAATTCGCTAAGCGGGGCATCATCACCGATGAAATGATCTACGCCGCCGAGCGCGAGAATATCGGCCGGGCCCAGGCCCTGCCCGGCGCCGCGGAGCGCCGCGCGGACGGTGAGGATTTCGGCGCGGCCATCCCTGAATTCGTCACGCCGGAATTTGTGCGCAGCGAGATCGCGCGCGGGCGGGCCATCATCCCGGCCAACATCAATCATGGCGAGCTGGAGCCCATGGTGATCGGCCGCAATTTCCTGGTCAAAATCAACGCCAATATCGGCAATTCGGCCGTCGCCTCCTCGGTGGAGGAGGAGGTCGACAAGATGGTCTGGGCCATCCGCTGGGGCGCCGATACGGTGATGGACCTGTCCACCGGCAAGAATATCCACAACACCCGCGAATGGATTTTGCGCAACTCGCCCGTCCCCATCGGCACCGTGCCGATCTATCAGGCGCTGGAGAAGGTCGGCGGCGTCGCCGAGGACCTGACCTTCGACATTTTCGCCGACACCCTCATCGAGCAGGCCGAGCAGGGCGTGGATTATTTCACCATCCATGCCGGGGTGCGCCTGGCCTATGTGCCGCTCACCGCCAAGCGCGTCACCGGCATCGTCTCGCGCGGCGGGTCCATCATGGCCAAATGGTGCCTCTCCCACCACAAGGAGAGCTTCCTCTACACGCGCTTTGACGAGATCTGCGAGATCATGCGCGCCTATGACGTGTCATTCTCCCTCGGCGACGGCCTGCGCCCCGGCTCCATCGCCGACGCCAATGACGCGGCCCAGTTCGCCGAGCTGGAGACGCTGGGCGAGCTCACCAAAGTGGCCTGGGCCCATGGCTGCCAGGTGATGATCGAGGGGCCGGGCCATGTGGCCATGCACAAGATCAAGGCCAATATGGACAAGCAGCTGGAAACCTGCGGCGAGGCGCCCTTCTACACGCTCGGCCCGCTCACCACCGATATCGCGCCGGGCTATGACCACATCACGTCCGGCATTGGCGCGGCCATGATCGGCTGGTTCGGCTGCGCCATGCTTTGCTATGTCACGCCGAAAGAGCATCTGGGCCTGCCCGACCGCGACGATGTGAAGACCGGCGTCATCACCTATAAAATCGCCGCCCACGCCGCCGACCTCGCCAAGGGCCACCCGGCGGCCAAGCTGCGCGATGACGCATTGAGCCGCGCCCGGTTCGAATTCCGCTGGGAGGACCAGTTCAACCTCTCCCTCGACCCCGACACGGCCCGCGACTTCCACGACCAGACCCTGCCCAAGGACGCCCACAAGGTCGCCCATTTCTGCTCCATGTGCGGACCCAAATTCTGCTCCATGAAGATCACCCAGGACGTGCGCGACTACGCGGCGGGCCTGTCCGAGAACGAAAAGGCCGATCTGGAGCGCCAGGCCGATGAGGCGTCAAAGGGCATGGCGCAGAAGGCGGAGGAGTTTAAACGCAAGGGCGGGGAGATTTATGTGGGGGAGTGAGGGGGGAATCAAATGGCGGATAACAACAAAGACACCAAAATAGATGAGCTAATTAACTCAGGGGCTGATATTGCTGGAGGCGCCATTGGAGGGGCGATAGGCCTCATAGGCGGCGCCCCGGGTGTCATTGGCGGTGCGGTGAGCGGAGTATTAGCTGCGCGAGCACTAAAGAAAGTTGGATCGGAAATCTCTGAGCGAGTACTTGAGCCGCGTGAGAAAACTCGCGTGGGTGCAACGCTCGCCCTCGCCGCAGTCGAAATAGAACAGAGAATTAACAGCGGTGAAGAGTTGAGGAGCGACGACTTTTTTGATAGTCCAGTTAACGGCAGGAAAAAGTACGAAGAGTTCGCTGAAACTATACTTATAAGAGCGCAGAAAGAGTCTGAAGAGAAGAAGATTCCTTATATTGCAAATTTTCTAGCGAACGTTTTGTTTGATTCCTCTATTAATATTGAACTCACCCACCAGATCGTAAAAGGTGCCGATAGCTTAACGTATCGGCAATTCGTTCTTCTCAAGCTGGCCGCGGTCAAGGAGCAAATCGGACTTAAAAAGGGCAAGTTTGGCGAGGGGAACTTTGACAGAATGACTATTCAGTTGATGTATGAAATCTATGATCTTGCTCAAAGCCAGTACCTACATTTCGGCGGCACTGCAGTTCTAGGGGTATCTGACATTAACCCCAGCTCGATGAATCCTATGGGGCTGGGCAGTGAAATTTATAATAATCTTCGTCTATACAATATACCAGATAGTGATGTTTTAAACGTTGCGAGGTTTTTGAAATAGTTTTAAAATGAAATCCTCCTTATACTAGGCCGGAAAAACCGGGAACACACACCCATTTCCGGCCCACGCTCCCTTTCAACCCCTCCTTAACCTCCCCCTCCATCCCATGCCGGCGTCTCACCCAATCCGATCAGCCCGCGTCAAAATTCGCCAGCCTGGCTGGCGACCGCTGCGCCGCGTCCCCGACCAGTGTCCGGGACCGCCATGCCCCCCCCTCCCGCGTGGGCAAAATGCTGGCACGG
>JAIUMW010000304.1 GCA_022565365.1 Oceanicaulis sp. | reverse complement strand
GAGCTGGAAATCTCTGCACCTGCCGGTGAAGGCTGGTTATTCCTAGTCGACGATGAGCCCTTGGCAATGTCAGGGGAGCGAACCTGGCGCTGGGTGCCTGGCTTCTTCGCCGGCTTGGTCGCAGCGGAATTGAGAAAAGCGGGGCAGCCCATTGCCGCCTATCGTCTCGAAATCTCACCGCATCCCGACAAGCTTGCATTGCCCCTTTATCGGAAAATGCTCGATGACCTAATAGTCATTGAGCCTATGCTGGTACTCGGCACCGAGCCGGCCACCGACAAACTGGGCGCATTAGGCTCAGCGCGCGATCCATGGCTCGAATTCCGGCGTTTACGTATGCATGCACCATCATTGCTGGCGGCGCTTCAGCAGTTGACCAAACGTCCCATTCGAAATGTGCGCTCGTCAAGGCAAATTGCCCCGCTCAGAGCAGCTCGCCGCATCGATGTTCAGACGGTCCGTTCAGCCGCGATGATCGGCACCCTCGCACCCTTGGTATCCAACGGTGAATTAAACACTCAAAGCAGCACTCAAAAAGAGCCAAACTACGACTTGCCCTGGTTCGAGGAGCATTGGGACGGCCCGGCGAATCGCTGTATTACCGCTATGTTGTTGGCGGTCCAACGACGCACTTTGGAGCTTCTTACAAAGCTAACCGACCAGATCAGCAAGTCAGAAGTTTCTCAAACCCGCACAGGACTTGCAGCCAGATGGCCGGCGCGTCTGGACTTCCTGAAGAAGCTGGCCCACGATCTGAAGCTACTTGCCCGGGACGAGCCCTTCCGTTCCGTCACCCGGCCAGAGGTATCCGCTGCTGGGCTCAATGCAGTTTCGGCTCACCCTGTCTACTCTCGCGTTTATCGATGCGCTTGGCACGCCATTCGCCCCGGCCTCCAACACCTGGATGCTTCAGAATCAATATGGCTATGCCCTACCTGGGAGATCTACGAACGCTGGTGTTTCGCCAGGGTCGTTGCTCAACTTAGGTGCCTCATGGGAACAGCAGGTCAAATCGAATGGGGTAATGCCCGGTGTGTTTGGAAGGGCAAGTCGGAAACCGGTGTCCGCGTAAACGCACACTGTCAGCTTCCGTTCCGATCGACCGAAACGAGCAAGTTTCGCTCCATTTCCCGTGAGCGCCGCCCGGATATCGTTGTTACCGCTGAGCTTGGAGACAAAAGGCGGTACATGATTCTCGACGCCAAGTACAGACAGAGCAGACAGGGTGTCCTCGAGGCGATGGCCTCCGCACACATCTACAACGACAGCCTAAGGTGGGAAGGCCAGCGTCCATGGTTGTCTCTCTTGACGGTTCCCGCCGGCGGGGGCGCACCTTGGCTCGAAGAGCGGGAATTCATCGAATCAGAAGGCGTGGGCGTGCTGATACTTTCACCAGAAAACGGAACTGATAAACTTGACGACCTATTAGATCGACTAATCGAGCCTCCGCAGACCTAAACCTTGGCGCGCGACTCACGATCCCTGGTACTTCTTAAAATTCTCTGCCTGCTCAAAAATTTCCTTATACACCTCATCCCTGTCGACAGGCGGATACCCGTGCTCCGCGAGGAGCATGATCAGGTCCACTTTAAGCTCGGCCTTGATGTCGGCGCGTGCGTTCCAGTCGGTGTATTTCGCTTTATCGTCGACCACCGCCTTTACCTCTCTGGCGAGCTTGATCAGCTTGTCCTCGGGGTAGTCGAAGTCGTATTTGTGGGCGAGAGATTTTAGGATATCGTAGAAAGATTTCTCTTCCAGATCGATTCCCATCTCGCCGAAGGATGCCTTCTCTTTTTGCAGCGCGTGAATGAGGTCGATCATCTCGTCGGAGAATCCCTCCAACACTTCACTGCGCAGCACGTCTTTCTCGTCGCGCTCGTTGTATTTGTTCACCAGCGCCTGAAACTGCTTGGTAAAGTCCACGCCCTTGATCTTGTTGACCTTCTTGAAATCTGCGATGGCGCGTTTGAGCAGTTGCTGGAGCAGCTTGATTTTGGTGTTGGGCAGTTTGATTTTCTCGATCTTGGCAAGGTAGTCGTCCCCAAAGATGTCGATCTCCGTCGCGCCGTCTTCGCCGAGTTTGAAGATTTCCTCGATCCCATCGCTCTTCAGCGCCTCTGAAATCATATGGCGCACCTTAGCATTCATCTGGGCGCTGTCGGGCGCTTCGCCCTTGGTCAGCTTGGCGACTATCGCTCGCACTGCCAAGTAGAAGTGGATATGATCGCGCTCGCTCTGGGTAAAGGCATCGCTGCCGCTGCAGATGTCGTAGGCGGCTTTCAGGCGCTTCACCAGGAACATAACCCGCTTCTCGATCTTGTCGGTAAGCTGGACAAACTCTGCCGCCTGATTCAGGCAGTGCAAACGCTCGACCGGCGTTCCGCTGAAGTAGGGCTTGGTATCAAACTGATGGAAAATCCGCGCCAGCAGGTCGAGGTGATCTCTTACCACGATGATGGAGGCTCCGATCTCCTCGATGTTGCTGCTGTCCGCCTTCGAATAGTGCGCCAGCGCCAGATTCATCTGCTTTTTGATTCCGATGTAGTCGACGACCAGTCCCTTCTTCTTGTTCGCATACTTCCGGTTCACCCGCGAGATCGTCTGGATGAGGTTGTGCCGCTGCACCGGCTTGTCGATGTAGATGGTATCGAGGAACGGCACGTCAAAGCCCGTCAGCCACATGTCCACCACGATGGCGATTTTGAAATTAGATTCCGCCTTCTTGAACTGAGTATCGAACTTCTTCCGCTCATCCTTGTTGCCCAACGCATCGTAAAGCGGCTTCTCGTCGTCCTGGCCCCGTGTCATCACCATCTTGATGCGCTCCATGGGCAGGATTTCCTTCCTCGCCTTCTCGCTCAGCTCCACGCCTTCAGCACAGACCCGCACCTCCGCCCACTCAGGGCGCAGCGCGATTACTTCTTTGTAAAAGGCGTAGGCGATTTGGCGACTGCTGCTGACAAAAATCGCCTTGCCCGCCACCGTTGAGCCTTCGTTGACTCGCTTCTCGTAGTGGCCCACGAAATCCGCCGCCAGAGCCTCGATGCGTTGCGGATCGCCGAGGATCGCGCCCATATTGGCCATCGTCTTCTTGCTGTCTTCGATGGCGTAGTCGCTTGCTCCGGCGTCGGCGCATTGGTCATAGTATTTCTCAATCTCCTCCAGCTTGCTGTTGTCCAGGATCACCTTGGCGGCCCGGCCTTCGTAAACGATGGGCACCGTGATCTCGTCAGCCACCGATTCGGTCATGGTGTAGGCGTCCACCACCTCGCCGAAGACATCCAGCGTCGCATCGATCGGCGTGCCGGTAAAACCCACGTAAGTCGCGTTCGGCAGAGAGTCGTGCAGATACTTCGCAAAGCCAAAGGTTCGCTTCACCCCGTCTTCCGTGATCTTGAGCTTCTGGTCCAGATTCACCTGACTGCGATGCGCCTCGTCAGATATGCAGATCACATTGGTGCGATCCGTCAGCAACTCGGTGTCCTCGGTGAACTTGTGAATCGTGGGGAGAAAGACCCCGCCGCTGTTGCGCCCTTTCAGGAGCTCACGCAGGTGATCGCGGCTCTCCACACTGATCACCGACTCATCGCCAATGTAGCCCTTACCATTGGTGAACAAGCCCGAGAGCT
>JAIUMW010000303.1 GCA_022565365.1 Oceanicaulis sp. | reverse complement strand
TTGATCATGATCACCAGGATGATCACGGTCTCGTCCAGCAGGCGATCCATGGCTTCGCCCTGACCGGCGGCGAAGTGATAGAGCAGGAGGGCCGCCGAATCGTAGCTCGACGGCTCCGAGCCGTGGACGCCGAACGTGGGCTGGATGATGGCCGGGTGGTCCGCCGGGGCGGCGGCGCCCGCGCGCATCAGGCCGCGCTGGGTGTCGCGGATCGCGTCGATGCGGGCATGGTTTTCCGGCGAGGTGATGATCACGCGATGGATCGGCCGGCCGAACGTGCTGCGGCCCACCGTCTCGATGGTCATGCGGTCAGACGACGCCACGACGGCGCGCGCGTATTCGGCGTGCATGGCCGGGGTCCAGATGATCTCGCCGATGGCGAAGCCTGTCACCGCTTCGGGGCGCGGCGTTGCGGGATCATAGCCGATGTCCTGGTCCAGCAGCGCCTCGACCGGCTTGGCCTCATAGTCTGTGGCGGATGCCGGGGCGAAGGCCAGCGCCCGGCTGGCGGCGATGAGCGCGGCGAAACGCACGGGCATACCATTGGCGAGCAGGCGCAGCATGATCACAAAACTTCCCCAATTCGTCCGGCGCGGCCGGGCGTCACAGCACAAGGCAGGGCGAGACGGTACGCACTGGACCGTTCCGGTCAAGCGCACGGCGCCGGGCGCGGGTTTTGTTTGCGGCCTGCTGCGCTATGTGTGGAGGGGTGGCGGGCGAGAGTGAAGCAGGATCGAGATGGCGATGATGATGCTGGCGCAGGCCGCCGCGGCGATATTGAGCGTGTCCGCAGCGGAGGCGCAGGCGGGTGATGACGTGATCATCGTCACCGCCAGCCGCTCAGGCGAGCTGCGCTCGGCCAGCCCCGCGCCGGTGGCGGTGATGGAGGCCGGCGAGATCGAGCGGCTGGGCGCCCAGCATGTCAGCGAAGCCCTGAACCGCTTGCCGGGCGTGATGATCCATCGCGGCAACGGCGCCGAGCACCTGACCGCGATCCGCTCGCCGGTGCTGACTGGCGGGGCGGGGGCGGGCAGCTTTCTCTATCTGGAAGACGGCGTGCCGCTGCGCGCGGCGGGCTTCGCCAATGTGAACGGATTGTTCGAGGCCGCCGACGATCTGGCCGGGCGCATCGAGGTGATCCGCGGGCCGGGCCCGGCCCAGTATGGCTCCAACGCGCTTCACGGCCTTGTGAACGTGATCAGCCCCGATCCGCGCCGTAACGCCCGCCTGGCCGAAGCGGAGATTGGCGAATATGGCCGCGCGCGCATCCGCCTTCAGGCTTCCGGCCCCAATGAGATCGGCGCCGGCGCCATCGGCTTGTCAGTGCGCACCGAACAGGGCTGGCGCGATGATGCGGGACTGATGCGCGCCGCGCTGCAGGGCCGGCTGGACGGCGAGGCGGGGATGAGCGCCTGGTCGCTGCGCGCGGCGCTCATCCATCTCGATCAGGACACCGCAACCTTCGTGCAGGGCGAGGGGGCGTTCCGTGACCGTTCGCTGGCCCGGCGCAATCCCAACCCGGAAGCCTTCCGCCGCGCCACCGCCGCGCGCGTGGCCCTGCATGGCGAGCATGAGTTTGGCGCCGGGGTGAGCGGGCAGGGCGTCATCTACGCCCGCGCCAACACGATGAATTTCCTGCTGCACTTCCTGCCCTCGCGCGCGCTGGAGCGCACCGGGCATCAGAGCCTCGGCGCCCAGACCCAGATCACCGCCGATATCGGCGCCACGCGCCTGTCCGCCGGGATCGACGCCGAGGCCACGCGCGGCTTTCTCTACGAATTCCAGTCGCGCCCCCCGCAGGGCCCCTTCGTGCAGGGCCTGCACTATGATTACACGGTGGATGCGCTGGTGCTGGCCGGGTTCGCCCGCGTGCGCCATGCACTGACGGACACCCTGCGCGTGGAGGCCGGCGCGCGGCTGGAGACCACGCGCTATGACTATGTCAACGACGCGCCCGACGGCGTGACCGGGCGCTATTTCCGGCCGTCAGACCGCAGCGACAGCTACACCACGTTCGCGCCGAGCGCCGGGCTGGTGTGGGAGACGGCCGAGGGCTGGCAGGTCTTCGCCCGCGCCGCGCGCGGCGTGCGCGCGCCCCAGACCGACGAGCTCTACCGCCTGCAACCCGGTCAGGAGATCGATACGATCCGGCCTGAAACCCTGGACAGCCTGGAGGCGGGCGTGCGCCGCACCTGGTCGCGCGGGCGGGTGGAGCTCACCGGCTTCACCATGGACAAGCGCAATGTGTTCTTCCGCGACGCCGACGGCTTCAACGTCACCGACGGAGCGACCCGCCATCAGGGCGTGGAGCTGGATGCGGGGCTGGAGCTGACGGACCAGCTCACCCTGTCGGGCGCGGTCACCTGGGCGCGCCACACCTATGCCTTCGACCGGCCGCTGACCAATCTGTCTGAAGTGATCGCCGATGGTGCGCGCGTCGACACGGCGCCGGACTGGCTCGGTAATCTGCGCCTGTTATGGGCGCCGTCGACCGGCTTCGAGGCCGAGGCCGAATGGGTGCATGTGGGCGCGTATTTCGCCGACGCAGGCAATACCGCGCGCTATGGCGGCCATGACCTGCTCCATCTGCGCGCCCGCTGGCAAGTGCGCGATGGCGTCGAACTCTTCACGGCCCTGCGCAACGCCCTCGATACACGCTACGCCGAACGCGCCGACTTCGCCTTCGGCGATTTCCGCTACTTCCCCGGCGAACCCCGCCAGATCAGCGTGGGGGTGAGGGTGCGGGGGTAGGGGGTCGCAGCGTCATCGACGCGCGGAATGCAAAGGCATAGACTGGCAGCGCCAGTTGTGGAGCCCGCGATGACGACGCGCAAAATCGTGCCGAGCCATGCATCGCCAGACCGCAACGACGCGCGCGCCGTGCACGAGCATGGCGAGGAGGCCGCTGGGTTGTTGCGAGCCCGGCTGAAGGCTTCACTGGATCAGGCCCGGCAAGGCGAACTGGCGGACGGTTCAGGGGAAGACGCGATCCGCCGGGCGTTCGCGCGCGCCCGAAATGGCGGCTGGAACTCAGGGGCTGGCCGTTAACCTGGACGCACGGCGCCCCCCCTCAAATATCCACCGCCGCCACTAAGGGCGCGTGGTCCTGGATGTACTGGAAGCGCAGTTCGGGTTTCTTGCCCATCAGGGTTTCCACCAGCGCGTCGGCGCTTTCGCGCATGTCCGGCGTAACGATGACGCGCGCCAGCGAGCGGCTTTGCGGGTTCATCGTGGTGGATTTGAGCTGGGGCGGGGTCATCTCGCCCAGGCCCTTGAAGCGGCCGACCTCCACCTTGCCGGATTTGAACTCGGTGGCGATCAGCTTGTCCTTTTCCGCGTCGTCGGCGGCGTAGAGCGTGCGGCCGCCTTGCGTCAGGCGGTAAAGCGGCGGCTGGGCCATGAAAAGGCGGCCCGATTCGATGAGGCCGGGCAGGAATTTGTAGAAGAAGGTCGCCAGCAGCGCCGCGATATGGGCGCCGTCCACGTCGGCGTCGCACATGATGATGACGCGCTCATAGCGCAGATCGTCCAGATCGAATTTCTTGCCCGGCTGGACGCCCAGCGCCAGCAGGAGATCGCCGATCTCCTGATTGGCGGCGATCTTGTCGGGCGTGGCCGAGGCGACGTTCAGGAT
>JAIUMW010000302.1 GCA_022565365.1 Oceanicaulis sp. | reverse complement strand
CGTGACCCTGACCGCCGTCAGCGCCGGTGTGGCGCGTGAATGGCAGGGCGAGGTCGTGCGCACCGATGCGGCCATCGATCCCCAGACCCGTACCCTCAGCGTCTTTGTCCAGGTGCGCGATCCCTATGGCGAGGCCGCCGAAGCGGCCGGGGCGCCGCTGGCCATGGGCCTGTTTGTTGAAGCGCGCATTGAAGGCCAGGAGATACCCAGCGCCATGGTGCTGCCCCGCAGCGCCCTGCGCGGAACCAGCCAGATGTTCGTAGCCGAGCGTGACGGGACCCTGTCCATCCGTGATGTGACGGTCATCGACTCCAGTGCCGAGCGGGTGGTTGTGGCCAGCGGCATTGAGCCGGGCGACCGGGTGATCACCTCCACCGTGCGCGCCGCTGCGGCGGGCATGCGGGTGACGGCCATGGGTCCCGATGGCGAGCCGCTGGATATTGACGAAGCTGAGACGCCTGACGCGCCTGACACGGACGCGCCTGGCACGGATACGCCGGGCGTCGCCTCGGTTGACGGCTAAACGGAAAGCTGGAGGACACGATCATGGTTCAACGTCCCGAAGAGCGCGAGCACCGCGGCATTCTGGCCTGGTGGGCGCGCAATTCCGTCGCCGCCAATCTGTTGATGATCATCGCCTTTGTGGGCGGGGCTATCGGCTTCTTCCAGCTGCAGCGCGAGGTCTTCCCCTCCGGCGCGTTCAATGGCGCTACGGTGTCGGTGGCCTGGCCCGGCGCGGCGCCCCAGGAGGTGGAGGAGCAGATCGTCCTGCGCATCGAGGAGGCTGTGGGCAACCTGCCCGGCGTCCAGCGCATCACCGCCACGGCGTTCGAAGGGCGCGGCTTCGTCAATATCGAAGGCCGGCGCAATGTCGACGGCAATGAATTCGTCAACGAAATCAAGCTGCGCGTGGACTCCATCAACAATCTGCCCGCCGACGCCTTCCGCCCGGTCGTGAGCCGATGGGAGAGCCAGCAACAGACCTATATGATGGCGTTGCACGGCGATGTGGACCGGCGCGAATTGCAGCGCCTGGCCCGGGAGATCCGGGACGAGATCGGATCCGTGGTCGGCGAGGCGTCCATCGTAAACACGATGGCCTCACTGTCCGAGGAAGTGGCTATTGAAGTGTCGGAAGAGGCGCTGCGCCGATATGGCCTGACCTTCAACGAGGTCGCCCAGGCTGTGCGCGGCTCTTCGCTCAACGCCTCTGCGGGCGCCGTGCGCACCGCCCAGGGCCGCATCCAGCTGACCTCGCGCCAGCTGGCCGACACCGCCGATCAGTTCGGCGAGATCATTGTTCGCCAGCAAGCTGACGGATCCACGATCCGGGTGCGCGATGTGGCCCGGGTCATTGACGGCCTGGCCGATGTGGATTTTTCCGGCACCTATAACGGCCAGACCATGGTGCTGATCGATGTGCGCACACGCGGCGATGTCGATGTGGTGCGCCTGTCGCGCCAGATGCAGACCTATCTCGAAGACAAGCGCGACGAGCTGCCGTCCAGCGTCACCCTGTCGGACTGGATCGACATGTCCGACGTCTACCATTCGCGCATGACCACCATATCAAACTCGGCGATGATCGGCCTGTTGCTGGTGCTCATCGTGCTGGTGCTGTTCCTGCGTCCGATCGTGGCCTTCTGGGTGACCATCGGCATCGCCACGGCGTTCGCCGGGGGCATGTTGCTCCTGCCCCTGCTGGGCGTGACCCTGAACATGCTGTCGCTGTTCGCCTTCCTGATCGTGATCGGGGTGGTGGTGGACGACGCCATTATCGTCGGTGAGAACATCCATAACCGGGTCGAACGCGGCGAGCGGGGCCTGACGGCGGCCGTGGTCGGCGTCCAGATGGTGGCCAAGCCGGTCGTCTTCGCGGTCATCACCACGATGATGGCGTTTGCGCCCTGGATGCTGCTGACCGGGCCGGAAGTGCAGTTCACCCGCCAGATCTCCATCGTGGTGATCGCGGCGCTGACCTTCTCCCTCATCGAGTCCCTGCTGATCCTGCCTGCGCACCTGTCGCACATGGGTCCCCAACGCATGCCCGGGTGTTTCGGCCCGCTCCTGCGCCTGCAGGAAACCATCGCCAACGCGCTCGTCATCTTCGCCCGCCGGGTCTACGCGCCCGTTCTGGCGCTGGCCATCAAGGCGCGATACTTCACCGTCATCGCCTTCTTCATGATGTTCACCCTGGCCATTGTGCTGATGAATACCGGCTATGTGCCCTTCCGCTTCATGCCGGAAGTGGAGGACGAGCTGGTCCAGGTGAATATCGAGCTGCCCGAAGGCGCGCCCTGGAGCCGGCTGGAAGACGTGCGCACCCAGCTGGAAGGCGCCACCTTCGCGCTCAATGACCATTACGCCGAGCGCTATCCCGGCTTCGACATGGTGGTGGGCAGCGCGGTGATCGCCAACGGATCGCGCGTTCAGGCCTGGATCAAGATGACCAGCCCGGAGCTGCGGCCCGAACCCATCCCCATGTCTGAAATCGCCCAGACCCTGCGTGATGGCATGGGACCGGTGCCGGACGCGGAGACCATCGACTTCAACTTCACCATCTCTGAAAACATCACGGGCATCCAGTTCGCGATCAATCACCCTGATCTCGATACGCTGCGCGCCGCCGCGTCTGACCTCAAGGAGCAGCTGCGCAGCTATGCGACCACCTATGACATCGTGGACAATCTGCAGACCTCGGCCGAGGAGATGCGCTTCAGCCTGCGCCCGGATGCGCGCGCTCTGGGCCTGACCCTGAACGATGTCACCGGACAGGTGCGCCAGGCCTTCTACGGGATTGAAGTCCAGCGCCTGCCGCGCAGCGGTGAGGATGTGCGGGTGATGGTGCGCTACCCGCGCGAGCTGCGCGACAGTCTGGATGCGGTGCGTGACTTGCGCATCCGCACGCCTGACGGCCGCGAGATCCCGCTGGCGGCGGTGGCCGACGTGGAGTTCGCCCCCGGCATCAACCGGATCAACCGCCGCGAACGCCAGCGCACGGTCACGGTCAGCGCCCAGCTGAGCGATCAGGACGCCGCCGGTGAGATCCGCCGCGATCTGAGGGAAAACTTCTTCCCGGCCTGGGAGGAACGCTATCCGGGCGTGTCCCAGGGCGCGCTGGGCGACGCGGAGGGCCAGGCGCAGTTTCAGCAGGAAATCATCATCCTGCAGATTGTCATGATGGGCTCCATGTATGTGCTGCTGGCCATCGCCTTCCGCTCCTACGCCCAGCCCTTGCTGATCATGACCGCCATCCCGTTCGCCTTCGCCGGCGCCGTGTTCGGACATTTGCTCTTCGGCATGCCCATCGCCATGTTCTCCTTCTTCGGCGTGGGGGCGGCTGCGGGGGTCGTGATCAACGACAATCTGGTGCTCGTGGACTTCGTCAACCGATTGCGCGAACGCGGCGTGGGCGCCTTCCAGGCGCTGATGGATGCCGCGGTGCAGCGCTTCCGGCCGATCCTTCTGACCACGGTGACCACCTTCCTGGGCATTCTGCCCATGATGGCCGAGCGCTCCACCCAGGCCCAGTTCCTCAAGCCCATGGTGGAGGCGATCGGGTTCGGCGTGGTGTTCGCCCTGGTCCTGCCCCTGCTCTTCGTGCCGGCGCTATACGCCATTGGCGTGGACATCCAGCGCGGCG
>JAIUMW010000301.1 GCA_022565365.1 Oceanicaulis sp. | reverse complement strand
TAAAATCCCCTGCACATTGTTTATTTTTGCAGCCCTTAAAAAACCATAGGGCCCCGTAGTACAACGGATAGTATGTGGGTTTCCGGAGCCTAAGATTCAGGTTCGATTCCTGACGGGGCTACTACATTTTTTTAAAGAACCCTTTGCAAGCAGTCGACTTGCAAAGGGTTTTTTGTTTGTGCAAAGTAAAGTTTTGAAGGGAGAGGTAATTGGGATACAGTAATTCATTAGCTAAAGTCTTGGTTGCGAAGTGTCTATTCCTGGATGCATGATTGGTACATTACACGGTATTTGAATGAATTTAGCTATCGAATAAATAGTTCTCAAACCAAGGTGACTATTTTTGATAACCTTATTTCTAGGATGGTTGACAATGAGAACTTTGGCTATAAGCAAATTGTAATAAGCACCTAAATTGATACCTCTATAAATTGAAATATTCGTTTGCATATTTTTCTTAAACAAATTGTTTATGATAGCTGTAATTATGACCGTAATATTTTAAAGGAGTTACTTCCTTCTTTGTTTTTCTAACTGGTGTCTTAATGTCCTTCAAATATAATTCAAGTCTTCTTAACTGTTTTTCTCTGTTGCGGTCTAATCTCCTAATTTGATTTGTTAAATTTGGGTTGGATTTTAGAACCTTGAAGCCAGCACACCAACACATTGACATTTTTGACGAACCAAATTTAAACCTGCTTACTGACATTGAAATAAGTCGCTGTTGCAATCTAAACTTTATAGCCATTCTGTTTATTCGTGGTGTCTTTCTAGCAACATTAATAATTTTGTCCGTTTCTGCAACTTGTTTTTTCAATTCCTTTTTTATGGATTTATTCCTTACTCTAACTACGCCGTCATATCTAATTTGATAGCCTACAAAGGAAAGCCATGGAACATTTCTTTTGCTGTGTTCTTTCGTCCTGTAATTTATTGCCCACTTGTATGGTAATTTTGACTTGAGACTGTCATCCCAAAAAGCTTTACCATATTCTTTAAAAGGTAAAGGTTTATGGCTAATTAGTTTTACTTCTTTTAATGCTGTCTGATAAGTTTCTAAAAGTGATTCGCACTTTTCTTTTTCAGTATGCATCAAAACCATGTCGTCACAAAATCTTCCGTAAAAAGTATTGCCATCTGAATTTGCATTTACTGTCCTATCAACATGGGTGAGAAGAATATTGGCAATTAGGCATGAAATTGCTCCACCTTGAGGTACACCAATTCTTTCGGTTTTGGGGTCTGAGTTTATATCTAGCAATTCAGAATCTTTAACCCAAGGAATAGTTCCGCTTATTGCACCTACTTTACTTAACAACTTTTTTTCATTCTTCTTGATATCATCATTAAATGAAAAAGCAGCTAAATAAGAGTTGAAGAAAAACACAGCACGATTGTCAATCGCAATACCAAGTTTTTCTTTAGCTTCTATTATAATTTCATTAAACTTTTCTGTAATTTTAGAATGGTTTATACAATCATAGAATTTCTTTATATCACATTCAGCTACGAAAAGTGGTTTTCCAACCTTGCGTTTGAATTCAATGATATCTTCGATTGCTTTATGGTGATTAAAGACTTTATCCTTTTGAATTCCTGTCCTAAAGGCGTATGATGAATCTGAAAATAATGGGTCAAAGCAATTTGATAGATACCGTGCCATTTGCCTTGTAATGATTAAGTCATTTAATTCAAATACTGAAATTGGTCGGTAAGTTTTTTCCTTTATGTCCTTAATTACTGGGATTACCCTTGGAGACGAAATTTTAAAATTTCTACTCTCGTCAAATACATCTTCCCGGATTTTCTCTGTGAAGGCAAGAAGCTTCTTTAACCAACATGGTTGGACGATTCCTAATCTTTCACATCTTTTTACTTCTCTCCAAATTGTTCTTTCCAATTGAACAGCATTAGTATCAACTGTGTTTGAACCACGAATTGCTCTCTCTCGTTTAGTAAGTCTAATCCATTTGCTTCTTGGTGGGAAAAACGAAAATATTTCCTTGTCTAGATGTTTGTGTGGAGATATTGCTTTAGGAGATATGTTTCTAAAAAAGTGGTCGTCATGCCCTTTCTTTGCGATAATAGCTCTCTTGTGGCAAAGAATTTTGATTAACTCTTTGTCAGTAAAATATCCTTTTATTTCAAGTCTATCTTTCATAAATAAAGGATACACCTTTTCATCATGGGTCGGAGATATACTCCGATGTTGAATCGAATCGACTTCCAAATTGTTGTATCTTTATGGAAAACGGGACTGGCTTTCGCCACCAGCTGGAGTTTCTGTATAGAGATTTTAAACAACCTATACGAATTGTCTACTTTGTCAGCTTCGGTACCAAACGGAACAATGTTCCTTTGGTTCATGATTACTTCGGTGTATCCAAATACTTGCATTTATTTAAAGTTAATATTCTTCATACAATAGTTGCCATTCGTTGCTGCGAGAGATTTGGCTCTTTTGCTTTTGCCGAAGCTTTGGCTTTGTGTGCCTAGGCAAAAGGAAATGTGCCAAATGTGCGGCTGGAAAAATAGAAAATACAGAAGGGTCGGCAAAGAGTTACCACTCAATTGCTGTCTGGTTGAAATATGGTTTGTATTTCTTTGGTCTCCCATCTAAATTAGTGTTTCATTTTATGTTTATAGTTGTCCGTTTGGTTGTTGTGTCGTCTTTTAGGTTTGCTTGTAACGTTTTGCAGCTACCCGAAGGTGGCGTTTTCGGAGAACTTCACTTTCAACCAAGCATAAACTTTGATAGAAGCACAACCCCGAAGGGCTCACGAATACCTTTAAAAAAATAACGTATGAGTAAAGTTTGATTTAACCACTGAACCGCCACTTTTGGGTGCTGTTATGCTGTCGGCTTTCTTTTTTCATCTTTTGATTATTTTACTGATATAGTCAGTCGGTAAATTCGTTGCAGAAGTTATTTGCTTCCATTCGAAATTTTTAAATCCACTTTCTTCAGCCCAAACTTTCCAAACTAATCGCAATAAGTTATTATCACTCAAATCGCCTGTATTTTTTAGAGTTCCCTTTTGAACATTAAAGCCCCTATCATCTGTTTCAAGAATATAAAGATTTACGAGTTTGTTATAGTCGGAAACTAAAGGTCTAATTTTGAATTGTGCATTATTTCTTATTGCTTCTTCAGGTGAAACTTTGTTCTTTTTACAAAACTTTCTAAGTTCTTCAATTTGTGGTTCGCCATAGTAAAAGTCATTAGAACCTGTAGCTCTTGAATATTCTAAATATCCATCAGTAAAGATAAATAAGTGGTTATGGAAAATTAATTTAGTTGTATCTCGTTCATTTAGTATATGTTGAGGTTGTTTAATGTGGTTGCCTGAATTAACTTCTTGGTAGATTAGCGAAAGTAAATCTAAACCACCATTGTCTTGTTCTTTATAGTTACAACGAAAATTATTCTTAAAATAAGAAATACTTTTATTGAGACCGCCATTCTCGACTCTATCATTTACAAATTGTTGCTTTTCTTCAAGATTTTGGAATTGACCAATATCGATTTTGAAGGAAGAACAATTTGAACGTTGGTGATTTGCTCTTGAAAATAAAATGGCAGACCTGTCGTTAACTTTTATTCCTGGCTTGACGCATCCGATTACAAAAAAATCTAAAATTTGATTAATAAG
>JAIUMW010000300.1 GCA_022565365.1 Oceanicaulis sp. | reverse complement strand
TGCCCGAGGCATCCAGCAGAAACTCCACCGTGCCGGCGCCCACATAATTGACCGCCCTGGCGGCGCGCACCGCGTCGGCGCCCATGGCCGCGCGAAGCTCGGCGTTGACGGCGGGGGAGGGGGCTTCCTCCACCACTTTCTGGCGGCGGCGCTGGGCCGAGCAGTCGCGCTCGCCCAGATGAATGAGGGCGCCCTGCCGGTCGCCAAACACCTGCACCTCTACATGGCGGGCGGTCTCGACCAGTTTCTCCAGCAGTACCGCGTCATCGCCAAAGGCTGATTTCGCCTCGCGCCGGGCCGAAGCCAGCGCCTCGGCGAACTCACCGGCGCCATGCACCGCGCGCATGCCGCGCCCGCCGCCGCCCGCCACCGCCTTGATCAGCAGGGGATAGCCGATGGTCCCGGCTTGCCGGGAGAGGTTCTCGTCCGACTGATCCTCGCCCTGCCATCCGGGCACGGTGGGCACGCCCGCCTCGATCATCAGCGCCTTGGCGCGGGCCTTGTCGCCCATGGCGTCTATGGCCTCGGGCGGCGGTCCGATCCAGATGAGGCCAGCTTCGATCACCGCTCGGGCGAAGGCCGCGTTCTCCGACAAAAACCCATAGCCTGGATGGATGGCGTCGGCGCCGGTGGCCTTGGCCGCCGCCAGGATAGCCTCGATATTGAGGTAGCTCTGCGCCGCCGGCGCCGGGCCGATGCGCACCGCCTCGTCGGCTTCGCGCACATGCATGGCGCGCGCGTCAGCGTCGGAATAGACCGCGATGGCGCGCATCTGATTGGCTCTGGCGTGGCGCAGCACACGCACCGCGATCTCGCCGCGATTGGCCACCAGGACAGAACGGATAAGGCGGGGCTCAGTCATGATGCAGGGCTCCTCGCCACACGTGTCTCCGCACGCTTGCGGGCAGCGTTATCGCCTTTGACGGCTGAGTGCTCACTCCCTCCCCTTGAGGGGAGGGTTGGGGTGGGGTGTGCGGCGGTGACGGGTGACGTGCAGTGGGCCTAAGCTGCATGCCCGCCAGCGCGGCCCTCCCCCGAGGGGGAGGGAGAGCGGACAGCGCCGTCTTCGACCAAACCTGGTCCAAATATGATTGTGCTGCGCGTGCGGGGGAGGCAGCCGCGAAGCGGACGGAGAGGGGAGAGAACTGGCGAATTTTCTTCTGGGCCTTCGCCACACCCCTCACCCTACCCTCTCCCCTCAAGGCGGGGAGAGGAGGCTGGGCCGGGGCGTGCTTTGAGGAAACGCCATCGCCTGATCTGAGCGATCGTGATGAGGCGTTGAGGCCTCCTCTCCCCCATTTTATGGGGGAGAGGGTAGGGTGAGGGGGCAAGGCTCCCGACTTCTCCGCCATTGCTCCACCGCAAGCGGGGGGAGAAAGATGCCGCTCTGCCGTCCGTCCGCTCATCCCTGCACCCATTTCGCCGGGCGCTTTTCCAGAAACGCCGTCAGGCCTTCAGCGCCCTCGTCACTCTTCACCGCCGCTGCAAACACGGCGGCGGCTTCGTCAATAAGGTCCCCCGCATCATTCAGGCGCGCCTTGCGCATCAGGCGCTTGGTGGCGGCGATGGCGTTCGGGGCGCCCTTGCGAATGTCGCTCAGCACGCCGTCCAGCGCAGCCTGAAGCGCCTCCTCGCCTTCATGCACGCCATGCACCAGCCCCAGCGCCAGCGCGGCGCGGGCATCGATCTTGCCCCCCGTCACCGCGAGGCGCCGGGCTTGCGAATAGCCAAGGCGCTCCACCAGAAACGGCGCGATCTGGGCGGGCACGAGGCCCAGGCCGGTTTCGGGCAGGCGGAACAGCGCCGTCTCGCGCGCCAGCGCCACATCGGCCACGCACGCCAGGCCAAATCCACCGCCCATCACCGCGCCGTCCAGCACCACGACCACCGGCAGGCCGGTTTCTGCATAGGCTTTGCACAGATGACCGAAGCGGGCGTTGACCCGCGCCGCCGGGTCCACATCGTCCGTACCCGGAGCGCCTTGCGCGGCGCCCATATCCTTGATGTCGCCGCCCGAGCAGAAATGCCCACCGGCGCCGCGCAGCACGATGGCGCGGGCGCCAGATCCTTCCGCGCTCTCAAGCGCGGCCATCAGCTCGTCCACCATGGCGAGCGACATGGCGTTGCGCAGCTCAGGCCGGTTCAGCGTGATGTGAACCACGCCGGCGCGGGTTTCGACGCTGAGCGTGCCGAAGGTGTCAGGCATTGCCTTCCACCGGTTTCTTGCGGCGGGGCAGGGTGCCTTCCAGCTTGGCGATAATGCCCAGCATGATTTCGTCCGCGCCGCCGCCGATGGAGACCAGGCGTCCGTCACGGAAGGCGCGCGCGATGGGGTTGTCGGCCGTGTATCCCATGCCGCCCCAGTATTGCAGGCAGGAATCGGCCACTTCGCGCGACAGACGGCCGGTTTTCAGCTTGGCCATGGAGGCGAGCTTGGTGACGTCCTTGCCGGCGATGAAATCCTCCACCGCGCGATAGGTCAGCGAGCGCAGCGCCTCTACCTCGGTGCGCAGCTCGGCCAGGCGGAAATGGACCACCTGATTGTCCAGGATCGGCGTGCCGAACGTCTTGCGCTCGCGGGTGTATTCGATGGTCAGGTCGATCTGGCGGTCCAGCGCTTTCAGCGACGAGGCGGCGCCATAAATGCGCTCTTCCTGGAATTGCAGCATCTGATAGAGGAAGCCCGCGCCCTCATCGCCGATCCGGTTGCGCTTGGGCACCCGCACCTCGTCAAAGAAAAGCTGGGCGGTGTCGGACGAATGCATGCCGATCTTGTGGATTTTCTGGCGAGTGATGCCGGTCTCGTTCATCGGCACGATGATCAGGGACTTGTTCTCGTGCGGCTTGCCGTCGGACGTATTGGCCAAGAGGCAGCACCAGTCAGCCTTCATGCCGTTGGTGATCCACATCTTCGTGCCGGTGATGACGTAATCATCGCCGTCGGAGACCGCCTTGGTGGCCACCGCCGCCACGTCTGAGCCGCCGCCGGGCTCTGACACGCCGAGGCATCCGACATAGTCGCCGGAGATGGAGGGCGTCAGGAATTCCCGGCGCAGCTCATCGGAACCAAAATTGGCCAGCGCCGGGGTGCACATGTCGGTATGCACGCCGATCGCCATCGGCACGCCGCCGCAATTGATCAGGCCCAGCTCCTCGGCCATCACCATGGAGTAGGACATGTCCAGCCCCGCGCCGCCGAACTCCTCCGGCCAGCGCAGGCCCAGCAGGCCCAGATCACCCATTTTCTTGAACAGGGCGTGGGAGGGGAACTCGCCCGCAGCCTCCCATTCCTCCACATACGGATTGATTTCCTGGGTGATGAACTTCGCGACGGTGTCGCGCAGCTGCTCGTGCTGTTCAGTGAACTGCATATCGGGTCTCCTTCGGGTGTCTTCCCCGGCCGGCGGGCAGGGCTATCGCAGTTGAGATTTGCGCGCTGACTCCCTCCCCTTGAGGGGAGGGTTGGGGTGGGGTGTGCGGCGGCGGCAGGTGACGTGACGGTGGATGAAACTGCATGCCCCCCACCCCGGCCCTCCCCCGGTGGGGGAGGGAGAAGAGACAGTCCCGATTCACATCAAGCTGACAAACCCGTTCCAAATGCGATCGCCCCGCCCACGAGGGGCAGGTGTTCCGGGCGCAGCCCGGGGAGGAGGGGAGTGGGCGGCGCATCAAAACCGCGCCACGCCGAACGTGTTGGGC
>JAIUMW010000299.1 GCA_022565365.1 Oceanicaulis sp. | reverse complement strand
TGAGGTTGTGCAGCGTGTCTTGGCACTGGATTCGAGTCAGGCCTCGAGCGTGTGTGATTAGAACGTCTTTGGGAATTATCTTGAGGTCGCGTCTCCGACTTGTCATCGCGCACTTGATGCGCGATCTTTTATCTCAACACTTTGTCATCGCGCACTTGATGCGCGATCTTTTATCTCAACACTTTGTCTTCGCGCACTTGATGCGCGATCTTTTATCTCAACACTTTGTCATCGCGCACTTGATGCGCGATCTCCTTTATTTGTTTGGTGGGTAGAATTGAGAGATCCCGCATCTCGCTACGCTCGTGCGGGATGACCAAGGGGTACGCTCGTGCGGGATGATCAAGGGCTACTCTCGTGCGGGATGACCAAGGGGTACGCTCGTGCGGGATGACTTGGTAGGGTATGCTCGTGCGGGAAGACGGGTGGGGTTGCGCCAGTTCTGTCATCGCGCACTTGATGCGCGATCTCATCATTTCGGAATGGATGTAGAAAGAGGAGATCCCGCATCTCGCTACGCTCGTGCGGGATGACTAAGTGGGGTAACGCTCGTGCGGGAGGACTAAGTGGGGTAACGCTCCTGAGGGATGACTAAGATGGGTAACGCTCGTGCGGGATGACCAAGGGGTCGCACATAAAAAAAGCCACACAACCTGCCGGAATCGCTCAGGGGTTACTTAACGATTCCGGCATTCAGGCTATGCAGCAAATGTCGGGTGCAAGGATGTGATAGATCTTCTGGGGTTAGACAGATATTGCACCCGATTTGGGGTTTAGACTAACAACAAAACAAAGGAGCAGAAAAACCATGTGATAGTTTTTTCCGCCTTCTATCTATAAGAGTGTTTCGACCCCGATTTGTTACAGTTTTTTTTAAATTATTTTTAATCCACCTTTTAAACCAAAAAAACAGACATTGGTGTTGACATCGGGCACTCATAGTGCGTATATTTGAGACTCTCAAGCGAGAATAGCTCAGCTGGTAGAGCACAACCTTGCCAAGGTTGGGGTCGCGGGTTCGAGTCCCGTTTCTCGCTCACATAAAAAGCCGTCGTTAACCATACGCCGGCTTTTTTTTTGACATAGATTTTTTGCGCTGAGATTTTTTCACCCGCACAGATATTTCTGATACAGATATCTTCGCCGACGGAATCCCTTATTTAAGACAGGTTTACTTTCGTGCAGACATCTTCGCCGATAAAATCTCTTTTGCAGCACAAATATCTCAGCCGTGAAATTCTTTTTTTTGCAGCACAGATATCATCGGCAGTTTTCTTTCGTTCAAATATCTCCGCCGTGAAGCAGCACAGATACACTCGTCGAATTTCCAGCGAAGATATTTTTGCACGTAACAATCACCAATCGTAACACCCAGACTCTCATTACCGCCGTGATCGCCCGATTTATCTACTTACTACTCATTTTTACGCTCATTCCACTTATCGCCCACGGACAAGTGAACACCGAAGCACTGCGCGTCACATCACCAGAGGGCGGATTTCAGGGTAGCATCAACCTCTCAGGCAATGTAAGCGCCGGAAACACCTCCATCTACGAACTCAACACCGGCGGCCGACTCGACTACATCCACGAGAACAACCGCTCCTTCATCGTCTACAACTACGTCTACGGCTACAAAAACGGCGAACCATTCAAAAATGCGGCATTTATCGCTCTGAGGAACACCTGGCAGTGGAAGCCCCGGGTCGCAGTCGAAGGATTCATCCAACAGCAAATGAACGAGTTTATCCGTCTTCAGGACAGAAAACTTCTAGGCGGAGGGGTTCGCCTCACCGCGGTGGATATCCAAAATGAAACCACCGGACTCCGATTTCGCACGTTTGTCGGAATTGCCGCTATGGCCGAGCGCGAGGTTATCGAATCTACTGCCCTCGAACCGACATTAACCACCAATCTGCTGCGATCGACCAATTATCTGAGTCTCACTCTCGGAATGGGCGATTCTTTCTACTTATCCGCCGTTCAGTATCTGCAATTCGTGCCCGATAACACCAGCGATTATCGCTACACCGCCGATGTGAACCTGGACGCACGACTATATCAGAACGTGTCGTTGATTTTCAACCTCGGATATCGGCTCGACAACGAACCGCCTTCAGGAATCCGGCCTTTCGACCTCAGCTACACGACGGGACTCCGATTTAGATTCTAAAACACGACAACTAAATCAGGCAGAAACCGAAGGTCATAGCTCATCTAATCATAAAATCCCCCCACAGGGAGATCAATTAAAGTCCGGGAATTAGCATACCTCGAAGCCAGTTAATGTCCGCCTCAGAAAATACTCGTCTTTCAAAAACTCGTAGCAACTCGATGAGAATCAAACCAGGTATGCCTTTTCATCAAATCGACATCACGTATTTCCAAGAATCACGAGACCCAGCCCCACCCAAATACTCCGATAGAATTTTCATCCTGCAATGTACCTTTAGCCTAGTTTCGTTATCTTCTTAGTTTTTAGGGAAGAATTACTTTCGTGGCAGCATTTTAACTTGTTAGGGTACAAACAAACCACGAAGTTTAGCCCTCAGTTTTAACTACGAATCTACGGGCAAACGCGCCCGCTACACCGGTTAGGGAAATTACAGGTATGAAGGTATACAAATTTGGTGGCTCATCGGTCGGCACTCCCGATCGCATTAAAGGTATTATTGATCTTATTATTGTTCGGGCGGAGCGGGAAAATTGCCGCGCCGTGGTATTTTCGGCGTTTCAGGGCGTCACCGATCAACTAATTGAAACGGCAAATCTGGCCGCTGCCGGAAGGGCCGACTACACCGACAATCTGAAAATCATCGAAAATCGCCATCTCGAGGCGGTTCGTGCTCTTGTCGACATCCACCATCAAAGCAACACGATGGCTGTTATTAAGATGTTGCTCAACGACTTGGACGATATTCTGCAGGGAGTTTACCTCATTAAGGAACTCTCGCCGCGATCCAAAGATTTCGTATTAAGTTTTGGTGAACGACTTTCCAACCTGGTTATTTCCCGGGCCTTGGTCAGCGCCGGACACGATTGCGAGTTCCTCGACGCCCGAACGTTGATCAAAACCAACGCCAATTTCGGAAACGCACAGGTGAATATGGATGTCACCCAGTCCAACATCACCGCCCATTTTTCTGCCCATCCGCTGTTGCAAATTGTAACCGGATTCGTCGCCAGCACCGATAAAGACGAAACCACCACACTGGGTCGGGGCGGATCAGACTACACCGCGTCCATTCTCGGCGCGGCTTTGGGCGCTGAAGAAGTGCAAATCTGGACGGATGTGGATGGCGTTTTAACATCAGATCCGCGTAAGGTAACACGGGCATTTCCGGTCGAGACCATGACCTACGAAGAAGCCCTCGAAATGTCGCATTTCGGTGCGAAAGTGATTTATCCGCCAACGATCCAGCCGTTGATGTCGCGCGGAATCCCAATCCGCATCAAAAACACCTTTAATCCCTCGGGATTCGGAACGTTGATTTCGGCCGATGCCCTGCCCGGAAAGTATTCCATTCGCGGGATTTCCTCCATCGACGACGTCCCGTTGCTCCGCTTGCAGGGTACGTGAATGGTCGGAGTCGCCGGTGTGGCCCAACGCATTTTTGGCACCATGGCCCGCAACAACATCAACGTTATTCTAATTTCCCAAGCATCTTCCGAGTATTCGGTCTGTTTCGCGGTGCGTCCTGAAGACGCCATTCGGGCCCAGGCGCTGCTAGTCGAAGAGT
>JAIUMW010000298.1 GCA_022565365.1 Oceanicaulis sp. | reverse complement strand
ATCATCGCAAAACCAGGTTCCGTCAGGCGCAAGCACGGCCAGAGTGGTGTCGAAATCGGCGTCGGCCGAGATCACCAGAGCGCCGCCGCGCCGCCGGCCCTGAGACACGCGGGTGATGTCGATCGACGCATCCGGGGCCGTGCCGGTCGAACCGCGGCAGCGGCGGTCGCCGGCATTGCCGGGCGATACGCCGCGCAAGGCCTCATCCACACGCTCGTGGGTGGCCAGGGTCGTGTCGATGACAAGGCTGCGCGCAAAATCGTCAAGCGGCGCGCGGAACGCGCCTGCACGCGGGGCCAGGTCCGGGTCCAGGGCGGGTGCGCGGCGTCCGCCACGTCCGCGTCCGGGTGTGGGCGAAGGAGACTCGTTGCGGGCGCCGCCGCGCGCCGGCGCCGGGACATCCAGCAACTCGTACAGGGCGCGCTCCCAGACGCTCCCGCTCTCACGCTCCCGGCCATCGCCCGGTGCGCTGATCAGCAGGGCCGCCGTTTCACCCGTGCGGATGCCCGAATAGGCGCCCACCCAGATTTCGTAGACCCCGCTGCGCGGCTGGGTGAAGGCGAGCGCGGCGATATTGCCCCGCCCGCTATCATCATCGCAATACCAGGTCCCGTCCGGCCCGCGCACCACCAGCGTGGTGTCGAAGTTCGCCTCGGCGGTCACAGTCAGGTCCTCGGGTCCGGCGCGGAAATCCAGGCGTGCGGCAGGGCGCTCGCTGACATTGCCCCGGCAGCGGCGGTCACCGGCCTGGCCGGGCGTGGCGTTGCGCACCAGATCGGTGGCGCGCACGGGTCCGCCCGCGGTGACATCGACCCGGTACGGGTCCGGCGTCGAGCCAGCGCTCAGGCGGATGTCGCGCCCGCTGTCTCTGGAGGTCTGGGTGTGCGCATCAGCGGCGCACACGGCGACCAGGCCGGCGGCGCCGGCGGCAAGCATACGTAATGTCATGAGAATCCCCCTTTTCAGACCCCAAGGTGACAGAAGGGGCGGGGCGGATCAATGCAAACGCCTCATTCAAGACATTGATTTCAATAAACCGACGCCAATCGCCACCGCAGCGTTGTCCAGAAGGTGCGGCTGCGCTTCGCCGCCTGCCCGTGTCTGCTGGTCAGGTTGAGCGCCGGGCGCCGTCATCCTTTTGCCCGCGTTAACTGCAACCTGAATGTGGGCATTAGGTCTTTATTAACGTCGCAGTCATTACGGATAATTAAATACAGTGACAATGCTCACTAAACGCGTTCAAGAGGAGGGTTTCCATGCTGACCACCACGGACAGGTCGCGCTTTGCGCTGAAGAATCCGTCCTCGCTGGGCGCGCTGCTGGTCTATGACTGGCGCTCGCGCGGCCTGCTCACCGATGCCGAGGTGATGGCCGGCGCCGTGTCTCATACCGTCACCACCAGCCTGATGCGCCAGTTGCAGCGCCAGGGCCTGATCCGCGCCCTGCACGGCGTGCGTGCCCAGGGTGGGCGCATGCGGCTTTGGCTTCTGTCCGATGTGATGCGCGTGCAGGCGGCGCTGGACTTGCGTCGCGCCACCGGTGCGCCGCTGGGCGAGTGTGTGGCGGCGTTGGTGGTCTTCGAGGATGCGGTCAGCGCGGTGCTGGATGACTGGCGCAGCCATATCGGCGTGCGCCAGACCGGCGGTCCGGGCGATGCGGCGCTGGCGCTGACGGCGCGCCCTGGCGTGCTGACCGACCGCGACGGCCTGGCCGGGTTCGTTGCGGCGTCGATGCGCGATTTTGTAGCGTGGCACGCGTTTGACCGCGTGCGCCAGCCCGATTTCCTCGTCCAGGCCTGATCGTCAGGCCCTCAGAAATAGCGTGCACCAGGTGACGCGCGCCATTGCAAAACCCGGCTAAACCGGGTCGCATGCCGCCTTCTCTTCCAGGCATGTGAGGACGATTTCATGAGCGATATCCGCTTTGACGGCCGGGTGGCCATTGTAACGGGCGCCGGTACGGGGCTGGGGCGCAGCCATGCGCTGGAGCTGGCGCGCCGCGGCGCGAAAGTCGTGGTCAATGACCTGGGCGGGGCTGTGGATGGCAGCGGCGCCGCCATCAGCGCGGCCCAGAGCGTGGCTGACGAGATCATCGCGGGCGGCGGCGAGGCCATCGCCCACGGCGCCAATGTGACCAGGGCCGATGAAGTCGCCGACATGGTCGCGGCGGCGCAGGCGCGCTGGGGCCTGATCGACATTCTGGTCAATAATGCCGGAATCCTGCGCGACAAGAGCTTCTCCAAGATGACGCTGGAGGATTTCCGCGCGGTGGTGGACGTGCACCTCATGGGCTCGGTCACCTGCACCAAGGCGGTGTGGGATCTGATGAAGGAGGCCGGTTATGGCCGCATCGTCATGACCAGCTCCTCGTCAGGGATTTACGGCAATTTCGGCCAGTCCAACTATGGCGCCGCCAAGATGGCGCTGGTGGGGCTGATGAATGTGCTCCATCTCGAAGGCGCGAAAAACAATATCCGCGTCAACACGCTGGCGCCCACCGCCTATACCCGCATGACCGAGGGCCTGATCCCGGAAGAAGCGGGCAAGCTGATGACGCCGGAAAGCGTCACGGCGGGGCTGATCGTGCTGGCGGGCGAGGATGCGCCCAGCCGCACCATTTTGTGCGCCGGCGCGGGCGGTTACGCCGCGACCCGCATCTATGAAACCGACGGGATTTTCCTGGCCCCGGCCGACCAGACGCCCGAACAGGTGGCGAAAAACCTCGACCGGATCACCGACCCCAAGGGTCAGGAGCCCTATGAGCAGGGCGGTCAGCAGACCATGAAATTCCTGACCAAAGCCGCCGCGCAGGCGGGGATCAAGCTGGGCTAACCCGGTTTGCGGTAATGGATGACGCCCCAGGCCAGCAGGCGCTGGTCTGCGGCGGTCACCCAATGGGTCAGGCCTTCCAGCATGCGCGCCACATAGGCGTCCGACACCTCGCCCTTCAGCTCGCTGCGCCGGGCCTCCAGCTCGGCGCGCACGCGCGCATAATGGGTGCGCAGCTGGCCGGTCATGGCCTCGCTGCCCGCATCCTCAAGCCCCAGCGTTTCGAGCTGCGCGCGGTAGAAGGCGAATGAGCCCAGATTGGGCAGGTGAATGCGGTCATAGACGGGCCCCAGCGCCGCCGGATCGGCGACATGGTCGGCCTGCATGGGATCGGTGAAGATGAGCTCGCCGCCGGGCTTCAGCACGCGTGCGGCGCCGGCGAGGACCTGCGCGCGGTCGGCGGAATGCAGGAAGGCGTCCTGCGACCAGACAATGTCGAAGCTGTTATCGGCATAGGCCAGATCCTCAACCGCGCCGTGCTCGCCCCTGCCCTGATCGCCGAGCCCCTGATCGCGCGTGAGCGTGCGATTGCGCGCGTTTTCCACCTCCGACAGGTTCAGGCAGGTCACGTGCGCGCCGTGCTCGCGGGCGAGATAGCGCGCCGCCCCGCCATAGCCCGCACCCAGATCCAGCACCCGCGCGCCCGGCTTCAGGTTTGACAGGCGCGCGGCCATGTGCGCCACGGTGCGGCGGCTGGCATGCGCGATGGGCTCGTCGGGGCGCTCGTACAGCCCGACATGAATATCCTCGCCGCCCCAGATAATGGCGTAGAAGCGGTCCGCGTCATCGCTGTCGTAATAGGCCTCGGCGGTCTTCACAGCTGCTTGCGCGTCACCCGGCATAAGTCTTCTCCGCCACGTGGATGAAGAAGTCGGGATCGTGGTCGTTATAGCTGTCCTGAAAGTCGCCGTAGGT
>JAIUMW010000297.1 GCA_022565365.1 Oceanicaulis sp. | reverse complement strand
CTGTCGGGCGGGGTGGACAGCTCGGTGGCCGCGGTGCTGATCCATGAAGCCATCGGCGATCAGCTGACCTGCGTGTTCGTGGATACCGGCCTCATGCGCGCGGGCGAGGCCGACCAGGTCGTCACGCTGTTCCGCGAGCACTACAACATCCCGCTGGTCGCGGCGGATGAAGAGGAGCGCTTCCTCACGGCGCTGGCGGGGGTGAGCGATCCGGAAACCAAGCGCAAGACCATCGGCAAGCTGTTCATCGACGTGTTCGAGGAGAAGGCCAAGCTCGCCGGCGGCGCCGATTTCCTAGCCCAGGGCACGCTCTACCCCGATGTGATCGAGAGCGTGTCGTTTGATGGCGGGCCGTCGGTCACCATCAAATCCCACCATAATGTGGGCGGCCTGCCCGCGCGCATGAACATGAAGCTGGTCGAGCCCCTGCGCGAACTGTTCAAGGACGAGGTGAGGGCGCTCGGCCGTGAGCTCGGCCTGCCCGAAAGCTTTATCGGGCGCCACCCCTTCCCGGGGCCGGGCCTGGCCATTCGCATCCCCGGCGAGGTGACCCGCGACAAGGCCGACATCCTGCGCAAGGCCGACGCCATCTATATCGAGGAAATCCGAAAAGCCGGCCTCTACGATTCCATCTGGCAGGCCTTCGCCGTGCTGCTCCCGGTCCAGACCGTGGGCGTGATGGGCGATGCGCGCACCTATGACAATGTGCTGGCCCTGCGCGCGGTGACCTCCACAGACGGCATGACCGCCGACTACTTCCCCTTCGACCACGACTTCCTCGGCCGCACGGCGACGCGGTTGATCAATGAAGTGAGGGGGGTGAACCGCGTGGTGTATGACGTGACAAGCAAACCGCCGGGGACGATTGAGTGGGAGTAGGGGGTGACTCCAACTGCTCGTTCCGATCAATGTTCTGTCACGACACCAGCGTTCTAGATCGGCCATGAAAACGACCAGAACTGAAGCGGAAATTCGAGATTTCCTCGTCCAGAACCTCGACATGATCGAGCCGGGGCTGCTGCTGCAGAAGAAGGAACAGCACCTTCCGAATGACAATGGAGCTACCGGCTTCGTCGACATTTTTGCACGCGACCAGAAAGGTCGCATCGTCATTATCGAAATCAAGAGATCGAACGCGACCGCGCGAGAGGCCGTGCAAGAGCTCGTGAAATACGCAGCCTTAGTGCGCGCAAAATCGCTGATTAAGTCCACTGAGTATCGGCTTATCGTGCTCTCAGTCGAATGGCACGAGCTGCTGACGCCTTTCTCAGAGTTCTATCACGTTACCCGCTACGACCTGAAAGGGGGATGCATCGTCTTGGGAGCGGACAGGCTTCCCGAGCGCATCGAATGGATCGCACCCTTACCAAAGCAGGCAGAGCGATCCTTCTCCCGACGACACTTCATCTGGGAATATGATGATCTAGGGAAGGCGCGCGCCGGCGCGAAAGCCGGTGCTCAGCGCATGGAAGAAATAGGCCTGCGCAATTTCATCTTCGCCGTCATCACCCTAGCGGATGACAGCGAAGGCATCTCGCACCTCGTCTATTTTGCTCAACAGGAGGAGAGCGCAGAGTTTTATTGGGAGATCATCAACCGCCGTTTCTCTGGAGACGATTTGGAGGATTTCAACGCTTGGCTTGAGGATATGTCCGAGCCCAGCGACATCCTAGGTGAACTGGCCGACAAAGCGTGGGACGGGAGCAGCGAGGAAGACTCGTTCTACAAGTTGATGGACGCTGTGGGGATGCAGATTTCCCACCCGGAGAAAGGTCAACATTGGCTTTCCGAGGATGTGGCAAAAGAAGTTGAGGTCGTTCGGGTTGGCCTGTTCGATGAGGCTGATTTGTCAGATCGCGACCTGTTGGCCGAACTGCGCGGCATGCAGGGCGGCTCCACTCACTACGCCGACATTGTTGCATCTCTGGCGTCCAAGCCTGAGGTCGATGCCCTGCTGGCTGCCGCTGATGAGGTATTATTCTACAACCCGGTCTGGCGCACTGCCGTGCACAATATTGTGGCCCATGCGCAGCACCGAGGCGCAGTGTCTCTAGAGCTGAAGGCTTTTTCAAACGACGATATTCTGAAGACGTTAGTTTGGATTCCGTCCGGCACCTTAAGATACCTTCCCTTTTTTTCAGCAAAGCTCAGCTTTGCGGACCATGAGGAGGAGTTCTTAGGAGTGGTTGATTGGAACGGACATTGCCTTGATTGGAAGGCGTTGATCAATACGTATCTCGACGGCGACGCTGAAAGCCTCATGTGGCATCGCCATTTCGGATCTATCCGCTCTCTAAACGGAGAGATCATGGATTCCTTAGGCTTGAGCTACGGCCTGCTTCACAAGGCCGACCTAAGCAACGAAGAGCCCGCTGTCCCGATCATCTTTCAAGGTCTCTCATTCTCCGAACGGAGGAGCCCCAAAAAGCGATATTTCGAGATTCTGTCATGCAACGAGTTCATATCGAGCGCTATCAGCAACGAAGCCAGGTTCGATTTTGAGTTCTCGACAATGCTGAGAAGTCAGGTGGGCGACTGAAAACTGACGGTACTTGTCAGTGTGCAGACGATATTAGCACCGTGCATTATGGAGTGCCTGCTTCGGTCAATCGAAGGTGATAGACGGCGGAGCCGGAAAAATTTTTCATTCCAATTTCAAGTGACAACACAATAAGATAGCGTTTTGACGGGCCTGCTGCGGTATCTTCGGTCGAGTGTCAAATAGTTATTCAAAAATTTCAATGCGTTATATTGGAAAAGAACGATTGAGTGGGAGTAGGAGGTGGTCTATATAATTAAAATCTCGCTCAGCCTAAAATAAGATAGGCCGCCCGAAATGGTAAAAACCCGCCGCGATGATCCAGCTGAAGAAGTATTCCGCAATATTTCCAGTGAGCGAAAACACCTTATTGATGAGCACTCTGCATTGCGCAACACGGAAGCGTATAAGGGTGCGATGCGACAGATTGATCGCTATATCCTTGATTACGGTCTTGGGATAAGCGCCATCGAGCTCTCGGCTACTCGGCACCCTCCATTTTTCGAGCAGCTTATCTTTCTGCGGATCAAGCCGCATTTTGTGCAGTCGATGATTGCGGCGAGCCAGTTGATCAAGGTGGGACTCCACGACCCCGCCAAGCGAGAGATGCGCTTCTTGGTCGAAGCCTCCGTCAAGGCCTTATGGCTCGATCAAAGCTCTCGCCTCCCCCAGCAACTAAATGCTGCCGGGGACGCGGTCGCGGCTCGAACGGTGGAGGAGAAGGCGGCGGCGCTCGACGGGCTGGGCCGTGAGCGCTTCGGCGAGGTGGTCGACAGTCTTCAGTTTGGTATGCTTGATGCGTCCGGAAGCAGTGCTTACCGGCAATCCGCTAAGAGTTTGTACAGTACGCTGTCGACCATAACCCATATCTCGTCGCGCAATGTTGAGAGGGACTTGGCAAACTTCGAGAAGGGCAAGCACTTCGCATTTGAGACCGTGGCCGACGTGGACGCGATCGCACGGCTCCTCCGCCAGGTTCTCGACCTCGCTCTTGCAAGTCACTTCGAGGCGTTTGATCACAACCTCGTTGGGGACCTATTCGAACCGCCGTTCCAGCCTGGCTGGTCTTTCCTCAAAATGCCGCTAGTCGCGTCGATTGATCGACACTTCGACTATAAGCACGAACGTCGTGCGCGGCGCGGCGCTTCCAAATGAACTTGACTGACCTGCGGATGACGCAGTGCGCACCCATGCGAATCGCGCGGAGCAAACCGCGTCGCCTTTGACCGGAATCAGCCTTGAAT
>JAIUMW010000296.1 GCA_022565365.1 Oceanicaulis sp. | reverse complement strand
TTTTCTGAGTTTTGTGGCGCAATGGGGATTTCATCTTGATTCAATTCTTGAATCAGTCGTTCGAGCTTCAGAAGTTCGTTTTTGGCATCGCGCATAAGCGCATTATTCACTGAATCGCGCATTTCTAATGACGAGGGCATTTTGGCTTTTGTGGTAATTCGGTCGCCTGTGTAGTGTGATATCAAGCCATCAGGCAAAACCTTGAAAGGCAAGCGCTGTACGGCCATAGCCATGGCCTTGATAGATGTGGCCACGCGAACTTGGTCCAGGATCTCTTCTTGGTGGTCTGTGAGGTTGCCTGCGGTTAGATTTGTCAATAATTCTTGGAACGCCTCTTTTTTCAAGCGACTACGGATGTCCATTTTCTCCACCTGACGAACGAAAGGCATCACGTGCAAGAATGTATTGGCGCTTTGTGCTATTGGGAAAAACAAATCAAACTCTTTGGCCGAGCGAAATACGCTCGACATCATTTGCTTGTAGAAATCTGTTTCCTTAAAAGGCTCTACTTTTTCGATTAAAAAGGCAATCAGAGCGTCCATTTCCATCGCCTGGCGTTTGGCCAAGGCTTTTTCCTCGCGATCAAGCATCCACTCAAAAGGCACCTTTCGGTGTTCATCTGAATGAATACCACGGCCATTGTTGTCGTGGATGGTGTCTCTTGTTGGTGCACCAAGCAAATAGGCGTCAACTACAACAGGTCGTTGAATCAACTTGACCAATTCGGCAATTAGCTCTTCATCGGTACCTTGAGGAAGCGCTTCTCCGAAATAGCTTTTCTCAGCCAATGCGTATATTTCTGGCGAAATGATTTTTTCAACTTCCCTGGACACCAATTCCAGCTCTGCAACTACTTCAGAAAAATCATTGCTCGCATACAAAAAGCCCAAAATCTCTTTGAGCTCCTGCATGCCGTTGTAATTGCGATTAAACAGTATCCGCATTGGTCAATCTATCTTTTGATGAAACATCTTCCTCCCTTTCTGGGAGTGCTCTGTAGAAACCGATTTTCAGTTTCTTATTTGGCCAATTGATGCGAATAGCATCATTAATGGCCTTACAAATGACGTATTCCGGCAATGCCGTTTCCGTCAATAGATAGTTTTTCATGGCATACAGCTGCTCGCTGCCGCTATCGCTTTTGCCATTGGCGGCAATATTGGCCAATGACTGATGCAGCCCAAGGCCGGCTATGGTTTGAAAATTGCCTTTTTCGGCAATCATTAGCTGTGTTTCCACGTACTCTTTGATTTTTTGATCTAGTGGAATTAATTCCCACTTGTGGTCTACTGAGGTATTGCCAATGATTTCCGTTACTTTTTCGGAGTGCCAAAATTTTCCAACGTTCACTTCGCCACTAAGCACTTGACTAAGTTTCGTCAATACATCTTGCTTGAGATCACTCAACATTTTGGCGTTGTAGTTCTTGTTTTTTCGTGTGCACTCCTGTTTAAGTTGTTCCTCTTTTTCCTCCCAGTACTTTGCTGGGCTGATAATGTGCCATTTGATGTGAAGCGTATTTTCTGAGAATGCCTCTAAAATGTGAGGTATGGCAACGCTTCTGCGAATCCATGGCAATGAGCCCACAATATCAGGGCTGCTGTAGAAATCCATACCAAAGCTGTACAATGAATTGAACGCAATGGAGCGGCCATGCTTGAAAGGGTCGGCAGGGTCAAATAAGTGATAGGGCGTGTATTCATCTGTAGTGAGATGATCCCAATCACCTTCCAGTACATACTTGGGTTTTTTGTCCAAGGGCTTCTCTTTGGCTAGCCGGGCATTTTTGAAGCTTACGTGCTCCAATCTATTTATTTTGCCGCTGCCAATCCTGCCGCCTTTGGCGTTAATCACCTTGGTGTAGGTCGATTCCAAATGATTGAAGTCCTCTATCTGCCCCTGAAGGTAGCGCTCAGCGTCCCAGCTTTGCATCCATTCCTCCACCTCTGGGTCTGACACCCACTCATGCAATAGCTTGTTGCCTTCTATCTTACGTCTGTACAAAGCTGGTCCCATTCCCCAAGTCAAAAACTTACGCTTGGTGAATACCCTTGGCGCTAGGTTATGTCGTCCAATTGTATCGCGTATGGTGCGGTCTAGGCGATTATCTGGCCCAAAGGGTATAACGTGGAAACGTCCTACCTGAAAGGTTTCCTGCTCCCAGTTTTTGTGCAGCAGTCGGTCACGGCGAAGTTGCTCTACATCATCACGAGATTCAAAGCCTTTCACGCTGTAGGTGAATGCTTCTTCGCCTACACAGATGCCAACACCGTTGTTTTCGTAAATCATGCCTTTACTTTTAGGTTGTTGTAGCGAATGATAGTTGGAATGTAGCATTGGCGATTGGCTTTATGCTCTACGTCGTAGAGATTCAATAGAATGCCAGCCATGCTGTTTTGCTCCTTGGTGTAGCCGCTACGAACAAGGCACGATTCAATGACCTTGCGCTGTGGCGTTGTTGATTTGGTGCGGCTGTAGCTGATGAACTCAATGCTGAAGGGGCGGTGATTGTTGGTGTCCGCTCGCATTTGAGCTATTGCATCCATGAGTTTGATTTCATTGTCCATAGTGCAAGGATAGCGGTGGCAAGTTCGCAAGAAAAGGACAGTTGTGTGCGGTGGGATGCCTGTGTAACGGTGTAACGGTGGGACGGCCTGCCGGGGTGCGGTCGGTCGGGGGTCGGGCGCCGTCGGGCGCCGTTGTCATATATCCCCTACGCAAGCCGAAAGGGTGCACACGATTAGCCGCCTGAGCGAGGCGGGGAGACCTTCCAGGGGGCTTCTTTCAAAAAGAAGCAAACGCCCCTTAACTTGTTCAAGATTAAGGGGGGGCGTATTTTACCGTTTAAAATGCTACTGATTTTCGTAGGTTATTTGTATGAAAAGAAGCATTTTAAACGGTAAAATCCGTATGTCTGCCGACGGCTGGGGGGCTAAACGGTGCTCGGATCGCTGAAACGGATACTTTTTTGTTCGCTGGCCACCTTTAACCAAGCTGGCCTGCAGATTAGGTATTTCATCGAGTCGCTCGGGTTTGTTGATTCCATCGGGAGGCGGTCTATCGGGAGCTTTTCACTGGACTTGTCTTTTTGGATGACGGTACGTTCTCCGCTCTTGGTTATTTTGATAGGTGCTTTTTCGATGGAGCTTTTAAGGGGGCGACATTCGTTTCTGTCTATGAGTAATCGGGGTAATTTTGGATGGTCCCCTTTCGCAATCTTAATCATCATTTCGTATTCGGCACTTTGCGAAATGTTCCCCTGGTTTCTACTCATGAGGTTCACCACCCAACCGGTATAGTTGCCGTCTTGTTGTTCAATGTGTTTTTTGAACTGACCGGCAAAATCTTGATTGGCTTTGCTGAAATTGTTTGCCGCTCTATCGTAGTACAAGTCGAGTTCCTTTAGCTCGTGATACTTGAAAAAATCCGTGAAAAGTTTAGCGAGATCTTCCAACCACTGGGGAGACAGGGTGTACATAAACTTCAAAATCCGAAGGGTGTTGGCTTGGGTTTGTCCGAGGGTCAAGCTCATCATGTTGCCGAAGTCTAAACCAGCCTCTAATTTCTGATTAGGAATAATGTACTTCAGGGCCAACGAGGTTTTTATGTTGTCGTCGCCTATTTCTAGCTTGTCTATGTATTGGTAGTTGTAGCTGTCGGAATAATAATGCTTGTCTATAATATTCGGGTAGAAGCGTTGGCCGCTTTCAAGCTTGGGCGGTACCGAAAGCACTGATACGTTAAATGAATTCACGCCCAGGCTTTTCAAGCTATCGACAAAGAAACCGAGCGACAACACATCTAC
>JAIUMW010000295.1 GCA_022565365.1 Oceanicaulis sp. | reverse complement strand
TGCCGGCCTTGTTCAGCCCGTTGATGAACCTGGCATAGGTCAGGCCGTTGAGGCGCGCCGCAGCGTTGATGCGCTGGATCCAGAGCGCGCGGAACACGCGCTTCTTGGCGCGGCGGTCACGGTACGCGTACTGGCCGGCCTTTTCGACGGCCTGGCGGGCGATGCGGATGGTGTTCTTGCGGCGGCCGTAAAAGCCTTTCGCCTGCTCAAGAACTTTTTTTCTCCGGGCGAGGCGCGCCGGACCGGTGGAAACGCGGGACATGGGGTGATCTCCTGGACGGCTCTAGATCTGGTGGGTTCCGGACCGCTTAGCGGTTGTACGGAAAATAGGAACGCTTGACGATCTTCGCGTCCGGCGCCGAAAGGGCGACGGTTCCGCGTTTTTGGCGGATCTGTTTCGGGGTCCGCTTGATCATGCCGTGGCGTTTGCCAGCCTGAGCGGCCAGGACCTTGCCTGTAGCCGTGACCTTGAAGCGCTTTTTGGCGCCGCTTTTGGTCTTCATCTTCGACATTTTGCTCTCCTTGAGGTGCGTATCGGCGCGAGGCGCTGAACGCGGTCTGAGGCCGCCCGGCATGTCGATTGGGCCGGGTAGGCCTGTTTTTACGAAGCGGCGGTTATACGCGCGCCCGCCCAAAACGCAAGGGCCGGCGCGCATGGAGGACATTTACTCAAGCACGGTCTCCAGCCATGCCAGAATAGCCGCCGGCAGCTCGGGCGCCAGCGCCATGGCGCCAAACCGGTGTTCGCCCGGCGCCAGCCCCTCGCCGCGCAGGAAGAAATGGTCCTGATCCTCCAGGATCACGGCTGTGAATTCAGCCCCCTCATGGCGCGCCGCGTCCAGGCCGGGCCGGTTGAGGCCGGGCCGGGTCTGGCGGTCGAGATCGCCCCAGACCGCCAGCACGGGCCTTGCGACCTGGGAAAAGGCCGGGACCGGATCGTGGCTCAGGAAGACCTGCATCTCGCGGCCCGCCATGCGCTCGGCGTACTGGTCGAAACTGCCGTCCTCATAGACGCTCTGCGGCGCTTCTAGCGTTTCGAACAGGGTGCGCACGGCCGCGAACACATCTTCGCGCACGCCGGTGATTGAGGCGTCGGCAATGGCGCCGAGCGCCGCATGCGTCGCCGTCATGCGCGCTTCGCCCAGATGAGCGAACTGCGCCGACAGCAGGGCGTATTGCTGATCGACCCAGATCGTGCGCCCGTCCGCGCCCGGCGCGCCAGCGAGCACCAGGAAGTCCATGGCGTCCGGGTCGCTGGCGGCCAGCTGCACCGCCAGCGACGCGCCCTCGGAATGGCCGTATGCGCCCAGCGGGACGCTTTCAAGGTCCGCCCGTCCGCGAATATAGGCAAAGCTCGCCGCCACGTGGGGGACGCGCTCGAAAAACCCTTGGGTTTGCGGGCCGGTGGACTGGCCGGCGCCGGCTTCGTCAACGCGCAGCGTCGCCACGCCGCCCTCCGCCAGAGCGGCCGCCAGCTCGGCGAACATGGGCGCTCCGGAGATCACCCCGTCGCGGGTATGGGGGCCGGTGCCGGTGATCATCACCATGACGGCGCGCACCGGCTGGTCAGGCATGCTCAGCGTGCCGGCCAGTACGGTCTCGCCGCCCGCCTCGATCTGAATGTCATGCGTGGTGAACGGGGCGAGGGCTGGTGCGGGCGCTGCGGCCAGAGCGGTGAGGGCCATGGCGGCGCCGGCCGCCATCAGGGGGCGCAATGGGATCATGGGGAGGGTCCTTTTCCTGTCAATGCCGGGGCTGACGCCCGGCTGCTTCCTGACAGGAGATGCGCTCCGGGCCCCGATCGGTTGCAAACCGCGCAGCAGCCACGCGCGATCAGGGCGCAAAAAAAGGGCGCGCCCGGGAGGTCCCGGACGCGCCTTGCGTCATCGTTTGTCTGATCAGACCGCCTCAGTTCGCCCAGGACGGGGTGATCTCGGAGACTCGCAGGCGGGCCTGCGCGCCTGCGGCGTTCTCCCTGAACGTGCCGACATAGATGTCATAGCGTCCGGCCTGCGCGTCCGTGATGATCAGGCCCGGGTCGAGACTGCCGGCGCTGTCGTCGTCGCAGATCCAGCTGCCGTCAGGCAGATTGATCGACATGGTCGCGTCGGCGTCTTCACTCTCCGCCCAGATATAGAGCGGCCCGCCCTGACCGTCCCAGAACAGGTTCGCGGTGGGCTCGCGGGTAATATAGCCGGCGCACCACAGATCGCCATCGCCCATGATGGCGTCATTGGCGCGTATGGCGCCGCCCGCCTCGACGTTGAGATCGTGGGGGTCGGGCAGGAATCCAGCCTCCAGGGTCATTGCGCCGAACAGTGGCTCGGCGTTAAAGTTCACCTGGCTGGATACCGGATCGGCGCCGCCGCCGATTTCGGAGATGAACAGCGTGGCCGGAGCGGTCTCGTCGCCGAACGTGCCGGCATAGATGTCATAGACGCCCGCTTCGGCGGCCTCGAAGCGCACCACCGGGTCCAGCCCGATCGTGTCATCATCGCAATACCAGGCGCCGTCGGGCGAGTTGACCGCCAGCGTGGTGTCGGCGTCCGAGGTGAGCGAGATGAAGAGCGGGCCCATCGGCGCGTCAAAGCGCAGCCGATAGCTCGGCTCGCGGGTGGAATTGCCCACGCACCAGCCATCCGCGATCACGCCCCCGGTTGTGCCCATCTCGAGATCGGCCGGTCCGCCGGCGGTCAGCTCGACCGAGACCGGATCGGGCAGGAACCCGCCGCGCAGGCGCTGCTCGCCATGACGCGGACGCCCGGCCACGTCGAGGCGGGTGTCCACCCCGTCAAAGCCAATTTCGGAAATCACCAGTGAGGCCGCTTCAGCCGGCCGGCTCTGGCTGAGCAGGCCGGTCCAGACCAGGTAGCGCCCGCTTTCCGGTTCGCCGAAGGCCACGCCCGGATTGAGCCCGATGCGGTCATCATTGCAATGCATCGTCCCGTCCGGGGCGCGCACGGCCAGTGTCCCGTCGCTTTCCGAGCGCATGAAGATGTAGAGCGGCAGGCTGCCCGCCTGGTAGTCCAGGGCCACGGCCGCAGCCTGGCTGGCGCCGCCAAAGCACGACCAGTCGAGCGATGACAGGTCGCCCTCGCCGCCGGCCATGACGTCGATGCGCCGGGGATCGTTGCGGAAGCCCGCGCGCAGGCTCAAGGTCTGAAGCGGTTCAGCATCGGCGGACGGGGCGCTGCTGTAGGGGTTATCGGTGATGAAACGGTAGGTCGCCACATGCACGACGGCGTCTGGATAGCCCACGCCGGGCGAGAAGCTGCCCACCCACACGTCATAGCGGCCCGAAGCCGCGTCATCGATGGCGACGCCCGGATTGAGCGATCCCGCGCCGTCGTCGTCGCAGGAGAAGCTTCCGTCCGGCGCGCGTACGACCATCGTCGTGTCGGTGTCGCTGGCGGCGGCGAAGCGGACATCGCCGCGGCTGCGCACGACCACCGAGACCGAGGGCTGCTCGGAGATGTAACCCCAGCAACCCGGCGCCAGGCGCTCGGCGCTGATGGCGCCGGCGGCGCGGATTCGCTGACTGACCGGTTCAGCGCCAGGGGTGAAGTCGAGCTCGCCATAGGCCGGTGCGCCAGTGAAGGCCTGCGCCATGGATGGCGCGGCAAGGCCCAGCGCGCACATCGGCGCCAGACAGATCGACAGAACGAATTTAAATCTATTCATGGGCTCCCCCCTCTAGCGTCAGGTGAATGCAAGGCGGCCCCGGACGTGTGTCCGGGGCCGCTTGTCTGCGCTACTGGCTGTAGATCTACGAAATATGGAGCGCCGCCGCCTGCCGCGAGCCGGACGAATAGGTCCCGACCCAGATGTAATACTGGCCCGATTG
>JAIUMW010000294.1 GCA_022565365.1 Oceanicaulis sp. | reverse complement strand
TGATAGGTTTCGATAAGGCGCGCCACAGACGCTTCGCCCACCTTGTAGGTGATGGCCAGTGCGCCGTCCTTGCGGATCACCGCCTCGGCATGCTCGAAGCCCGCGGGCACCGCCGAGAGCGGCTCGCCCGGTTCGATCACCAGCGTTTTGTGATTGAGGCGTTTGAGGAGCGAGTCCTTGGATTCGCACGCCACCACCTGGCCGTGATTGACGATGGCGATCTGGTCGCACAGCTGCTGGGCTTCTTCGAGATAATGGGTGGTGAGGACGATGGTCACCCCGGCCTCGTTAAGCCGGACCACATACTCCCACAACTGGCGGCGCAGCTCGATATCCACCCCGGCGGTGGGCTCGTCCAGCACCAGCACCGGCGGATTGTGGACCAGCGCCTTGGCCACCAGCAGGCGGCGCTTCATACCGCCCGACAGCTGACGCACATAGGCGTCGCGCTTGTCGGCCAGACCCATGATGTCGAGGATTTCCATGGTGCGCCGTTCAGCTTTCGGCACGCCATAGAAGCCGGCCATCAGTTCGAGCGTCTCGAACGGCGTGAAGAACACGTCCATCGCCAGTTCCTGGGGCACCACGCCGATGGCGGCGCGCGCCGCGCGCGGATGCCGGTCGATATCGCGGCCCCAGATAGCGCCCCGCCCGGCGGTCTTGGTCACCAGACCGGCGAAGATATTGATAAAGGTGGACTTTCCCGCCCCGTTGGGGCCCAGCAGGCCGAAAATCGAGCCGCGCGGGATCGCCAGATCCACGCCCTTGAGCGCGTGCTTGGCCGGGCTGTTCTTTGCAGCGGGATAGGTCTTTTCCAGACCTTCAGCTTCCAGGGCGAATTCGGGGAGACTTGTCATCGGCGCGGTCATGCCTCAAAATTATTGAATTCCTGACACCCTTGAGGCATTCATGAATTCGTTATTGAAAGTTGGCTTCTGGACAGTTATAAAGGAACCAGACACGCAAAGGGAGTTGGATGAGGCTCGCAATCACAGCCTCGATGTCCGAGCGCGAATTGGCGTCATGACGGCAGATGTGAGCGTTGCGCGTGAAAATGGCCTGAAGAGGTTCGGGAGCGTCTCTCATCGCCACGGCCCAGCTTATGTTTACGACCTCGGCGCATACTGGGCATTCGTCGTGCGGCTGGAAACCGTTCCGCCTCAACCCTTGCTGGCTGGTGTCTTGAGTAAAAAGCTGGGCCATCGGGCCATCCAGGCTGAAATCGACCAGCGCCTTGCCATAGCTTTCCATGGAGGACAGTCATGAAACTTCCGGCCGACATGTCCAATCTTTCAGAGCCTCAATCGCTCGATTATCTGCTTGAAGACCCCGATGTCCGCGCCGGGTTTGAAGAGGCGATGGATGCGCGCGAATCCGCCGAGGTGATCGTCTACTGGCGTGATCATGACAAGATCACCGGCGGTCCGCTCTCCAATGCAGAGCTGGCTCGCCGCCTCAACGTCAAACCCTCGCGCATCAGCGCCCTGCTGCGTCCTGCGGCCAAGCCGTCCTCAACCGGCTACGGCCCCAGCTACACTTTGCTCAAGCGCATATGCCGGGCGACCGGTCATGTCTGGCCGCAGGGGCTTGTTGAGGCGCTTTGCCGTGAAGCGCCGGTATATCGCCTGATCAGCGCAGAGCCTCTGGGACCCGGAGGGGTCGAGGTTGAGATCATGACGCCAGACCGCCGGATTCTGCAGGGCCAGGTCGCAGATAGCTGATGGTGCGAAATGGTGATACTGGCGAAAATTCTAGCTGCCTTCGGCATGCTTCTGATGGCCGCGCCTATCCTGTTGACTGGCCACAACCTGGTACGGATCGTCGTCTTGCTGAGCGATGCAAATGTCACAAGTGATCCGCAAATCGTGGAGGACGCGCGCGCCATTGCACTTAAATTAGACAAACGAAAAAAATGCATCGGACTGGCTTTCTTTGTGGGCCTTGGGCTGGCGCTGACCGGGATCGTCATCAGTCCGGCTTGACCTGCGGGGCGCCAAACGGCAGACACGCATCTGCCTCATCCTGTTCGGACGGGGCCGCACTCCCCGCGTCCGGCCTAGCGGAGCACCACCGATGACCACTCCCGCCCAGCCCCAATCCCCCGCCTTTCCGCCGCCCGAGGTTATCGTGGTGACGTCCAAGCGCGTGATGTGCGATGGCGGCGGCGGCGCGCTGGGCCATCCGCGGGTCTGGTACGATATGGGGACCGACACCTGCGTGGAGTGCGGCTATTGCGACCGCCGCTTCGTGCTCCAGGGCTCAAAGGACGATCCCGGCGCAGCCGCCGCCTGACGCTTTCTGCCCTCACCCGCCCTTCGCCGGTTGACCCGCGCGGCCGCGCCGCCACAATCAGCCCCGTGCGCGGCCCTGATCGCCGCAAGGCGATGGAGCGGGGGCGCTAAAGCATGGCGGATGTGTGGACGTCAAAGCGGATCGGGCTTGTCACAGGCCTCGTCCTCGCCCTCATCATCCAGTTCATTCCGGTGCCCGACGGCGTGTCGCGCGAAGCGTGGATCGTGGCGTCTATCGCCGTCCTGATGGCGTGCTGGTGGGCCACTGAAGCCATCCCCATCGCCGCCACCGCCTTCATACCGCTGGCGCTGTTTCCGGTGTTCGGCGTGTTGTCCACGCGCGAGGCGGCCGAGCCCTACGCCGACCCTATCGTCATGCTGCTGCTCGGCGGGTTCATCATCGCGCTGGCCATCGAGCGGTGGAATCTGCATGCGCGCATCGCGCTCAACGTGGTGGCCCGTTTCGGCGGCAAGCCGGCGCTTCTGGTCCTCGGATTCATGCTGGCCAGCGCCCTGCTCTCCATGTGGATTTCCAACACCGCCACCACGCTGATGATGATCCCCATCGCCCTGAAGGTCGCCGAGAAAATGGCCGATGAGGGGGTGGAGCTGAAAATGTTTGCGCCCGCGCTCGCCCTGGCGGTGGCCTATTCGGCGAGCGTTGGCGGGCTCGCCACGCCGGTGGGCACGCCCACCAATCTCATCGCCATCGGCTTTATGGAGCGCGAATTCGCCGCCTCCATCACATTTGTCGAATGGATGATGCTGGGCGTGCCGGCGGTGGCGGTGATCCTGCCGGTGATGTGGCTGATTCTCACCCGCTTCGCGTTCAAAATCTCCGCCAGCGCGCCCAATGCGGCGGGCCATGAAGAGGTGCTCCGCCAGAAGCGGGCGCTGGGGCGCATGACCACGCCGGAATGGCGCGTGGCGCTGGCGTTCGGAACCGTCGCCCTTCTGTGGATGGGCCGTGAGCTGCCCGGCGCGCTGATCTTTCAGCCTGATATCATCTTTGGCTGGAACCCGCTTCTCGCCTGGCTGTCAGATGCGCTGGCCCTGCCGGTGCGCCTGGCCCTGTCCGACGCCCAGATCGCGATTATGGGCGCTGTCGCGGTCTTCCTTATTCCCGCAGGCGGCGGGGCGGAGACCCGTGGTCAGGCGCTGATGGACTGGGAGACGGTGCAGCGCCTGCCCTGGGCGGCAGTGATCCTGTTTGGCGGCGGGCTGTCGCTGGCCGCCGCCATTCAGGCCACGGGGCTGGCCGGCTGGATCGGCTCTCAGCTGGGCTGGGTGACCGCCCTGCCCCTGCCCGTGACGGTGCTGATCCTGGTGTTCATCGTCATCTTCCTGACCGAGCTCACCTCCAACGTCGCCACCGTGTCAGGCTTCCTGCCCGTGCTGGCGGCGCTGGCCCTCGAGGCCGGGGTGCCGCCCGCCCAGCTGATCGTGCCTCTGGCTCTGGCGGCGAGCTGCGCCTTCATGCTGCCGGTGGCCACCGCGCCCAACGCCATCGTCTACGCCTCGGGCGCGGCCAGCATGGGCCAGATGATCCGCGCCGGAATGCG
>JAIUMW010000293.1 GCA_022565365.1 Oceanicaulis sp. | reverse complement strand
TCGCGCGCGCTTATACGGGTCTGCGCCCGGCGCTGCAAGCGCGGTGAGCCGCCGCAGCTAGTCGTCTCGAACCACCCGCGCCTTGCCCCGGCCGATAGTGAGCGCCTTGATGACGCCGCGCAGGGTGCGCACTTCCTGCTGGCTCAATCCGCCGCGGGCGAAGATATTGATCAGGTTCTGCATCATCAGCGGCGTTTTCTCCGGCGGATAGAAGAAGCCCGCCCGGTCCAGCTCGTCTTGCAGATGACCGTAAAGCCCCTCCATCTCGGCGGCCGAAGCCCGGTCCTCCAGCATTTCGAACGGCGCCGGGGCCGACTCGCCTGCGCGCCATTCATGGGCCACCACGCCGCAGGCCATGGCGAGATTCAGCGAGGCGAAGGCCGGGTCCACCGGCAAGGTCAGGATGGCGTTCGCCCGTGTCACCGCCTCATTGGGCAGGCCGGATTTCTCCGCCCCGCACAGGCCCCCCACGCGCTCGCCTGAGTCTATATGAGTGCGCGCGCGCACCATCGCCTCGCGCCCGGTCAGCACCGGCTTGACCATGCCGCGCGGGCGCGCCGTGGTGGCGAAAAGCACCTGGCAGTCGGCTGTGGCGCCTTCGAAGGTGTCAAACACGCGCGCCGCATCCAGCACAGGTGATCCCGCGGCCATCGTCTGCGCCGCCGGATTGGGCCAGCCATCGCGTGGCGCGACCAGGCGCAGTTCAGGGATTGCGAAATTACCCATCACCCGCGCGCACGCGCCGATATTCTCGCCCAGCTGCGGCGCGACGAGAATGAACACCGGCGCAGGCGCGCTTTGGGCGGGGCCGGTCTCGTCGCGAAGCGGTTCAGCGGGGTTCATGGGCGCCCTTTCTATGGCTGCGCCGGGGTGCTAGACACCGGCGCGACATTCGTCCACCCCCCATTGCGCGCGCCGCCGCCCCTTGCGGACGCAGCGCGCTCCACGCCAAGCAGAAGAGATCCCCATGGCCAAGATCAAAGTCGACACCCCGGTCGTTGAACTCGACGGCGACGAGATGACCCGCATCATCTGGGCGCTGATCAAGGACAAGCTGATCCTGCCCTATCTCGATATCGACCTGAAATACTACGATCTGTCGATCGAGAAGCGCGACGAAACCGACGACCAGATCACCGTGGAATCGGCCGAGGCGATCAAGCATTACGGCGTGGGCGTGAAATGCGCCACCATCACTCCGGACTAGGCGCGGGTAGAGGAGTTCGGCCTCAAGAAAATGTGGCGCTCGCCCAACGGCACCATCCGCAACATTCTGGGCGGGGTGGTGTTCCGCGAACCCATCGTCATCAAGAGCGTGCCGCGCCTGGTGCCGGGCTGGACCAAGCCCATCGTGATCGGCCGCCACGCCTTCGGCGACCAGTACCGCGCCACCGACATGCTGGTGCCCGGCCCTGGCACGCTGACCATGACCTTCAAGCCCGAAGACGGCTCCGAGCCGGTGACCCACGAAATCTTCAAATTCCCGTCCGCGGGCGTGGCCATGGGCATGTATAACCTTGACGACTCAATCCGCGACTTCGCCCGCGCCTCGCTGCGCTATGGCCTGGACCGCGGCTGGCCGGTCTATCTGTCCACCAAGAACACGATCATGAAAGCCTATGACGGCCGCTTCAAAGATCTGTTCGAGGAGATCTACGAGGCTGAATTCAAGGACGCGTTCGAGGCCAAGAAGATCACTTATGAGCACCGCCTGATCGACGACATGGTCGCGGCGGCGATGAAATGGTCGGGCGGCTTTGTCTGGGCATGCAAGAATTATGATGGCGACGTGCAGTCCGACACGGTGGCCCAGGGCTTTGGCTCGCTGGGCCTGATGACCTCGGTGCTGATGACGCCGGATGGCAAGACCGTCGAGGCCGAGGCCGCCCACGGCACGGTGACGCGTCACTACCGCCAGCACCAGCGTGGCGAGAAGACGTCGACCAACTCCATCGCCTCGATCTTCGCCTGGACGCGTGGCCTGCATTTCCGCGGCAAGATGGACGGCAATCAGGCGGTGATTGATTTCGCCGACAAGCTTGAGCAGACCGTGATCAAGACCGTTGAATCCGGCTATATGACCAAGGACCTCGCCCTTTTGGTCGGCGACCAGCAGGGCTGGCTGTCCACCGAGGGCTTCCTGGACACGGTGGGCGAACGCTTCGCCAAGGCCATGAACGACTAGAGACCCTTCTTTCCCGTCCCGCCTGCGCCCGGTGCTATCGCCCCGCAGGCGGGACGGTCTAGGTCTTCATCCCATGAGCGTACATGACGACATCGAGACGCTGGTCGAGGAATTCGACTTCCTGGGCGACTGGGAAGAGCGCTACCGCTATCTGATCGAGCTGGGCCACGCCCTGCCCCCGCTGTCCCCGAACGAGCGCAACGAGGCGACCAAGGTCAAGGGCTGCGTCAGCCAGGTCTGGCTGGTGCTGGAGCATGACGCGGAAAACCGCCTGCGCCTGCGCGGCGAGTCCGACGCCCATATCGTCAAGGGCCTGGTCGCCCTTCTGGTGCGCCTCTATGACGGGCGCAGCCCGCAGGAGGCCGAGGCGATCGATCCAAAGGCCGTGCTTGGCCGGATTGGCCTGGCCGAGCATCTCTCGCCCCAGCGCTCCAACGGGCTCTCCTCCATGGTCGCGCGCATCCAGAACGCGGTTCAGGCCTGAGCTGAACTGCGCATCCGCTCGATCCTCAGCTCCAGCCGGCGGATCTCCGTCAGCAGGCGGTGCTCGGTGATGAACGCCGCCATGGACGTCTTCACCACCAGCGCCGCCAGCATCAGCACCACAGCCGGCAAGCCCCAGCGCAGCGCGTCCAGCACGGTGTCGGCCTGAAAGAACTCCCAGGCGAACCAGACGCTCACAAAGAACATCACGCCCTGGGCGACGAACATATACCGGCGCGCCCAGGCGCCAGGACCGCGCATCATGCCAAACGCGCTGGCGATGAAGCCGGGCTCCTCGCCCAGCGCCCGGCGCAGCTCTGCGTCTTCATGGTCGAGGGTTTCATTGATCAGACGGTCGATGTCAGACATCGTCTCCTCCTGTGAGGGTTTCGCGCAGCGTGCGCCGCGCGTGCATGAGGCGGGTCTTGACCGTGCCCGCCGGAACGTCCAGCGCCACGGCGATCTCCGCAACGCTCAAATCTTCGATATGAAACAGCCACATGGCCGCACGTTGGGCGGGCGGAAGTGACTGCATGGCCTGCGCGATACGCGCCGCATCCGCGCCGCGCTCCGGATCAACAGCCGGCGCCGGGGGCGGCTCGGCTGAGGCCGCCGCCTGCAAGCGCCGCCGGGCCTGACGCCCGCCGATCAGGCGCGCGCAGCGCCGCGTGGTGATGCGCCAGGCCCACAGGGCGAACGCGCGGTCCTCGCGCAGCCGGTGAAGCCCTGTGATGATCTCCACCCAGGCGTCCTGCACCGCCTCGCGCGCCAGCTCCATATCGCCGGTCAGCCGCCAGGCATGGGCGATCAGGCGCGGCTGCCAGCGCCGGGCCAGCGCCTCTTGAGCGCGCGCCTGCCCGGTCCGCGCGGCGGCGGCCAGAAACGCGTCCCGCGCGCGATCAGCTTGGGTGACGGCCATGATTGACGCCTTGTGTGGAACGCAATTGTACGGGAAGGGTGCGCCCGCGCCGCCATCGGGTTCAATCGCACGCGCAGTTTTCCACACATGCGCCGGTCACGGTAATCGCAAGCGAGGCCAGAGAAGCCGGGAGCGCCGCCGCCGCGCGGCTGTTCACGCCCGTTCGAAGCGCGCCGCCACACCCCACACCCCCCCCACGCCCCTCAAAGAGGGGGGAGGCGGCACAAACGCGGCGGGGTCTTGGAAGGGGGTAATAAGGGACGCCCCC
>JAIUMW010000292.1 GCA_022565365.1 Oceanicaulis sp. | reverse complement strand
TTGCACGGATAAAAACTAGCAGTATATTTGCACCCGCTAACAAAGCAGTACGGCACTGTAGCTTAACTGGATAGAGCACCTGACTACGGATCAGGAGGTTCGGGGTTCGAATCCCTGCAGTGTCACAAAGCCCAGTTTACTGGGGAAAGCGTACATAGAGTTTTTTTGTTATTGCATTGCCGAACAGTTGGTTACAGGGAGGTTGCAAGTATCAAAAACATGGAAGTTTCCAACTTTGTACAAACTCAGTTCCCAAAAAGTTCCCGGATGAAAAAATTCGGGAACTTTTCTTTTAAAATTCGTCAGCGCACCGATGCTCGTAAAAATTGTGAAGCTGATATATACATCCTTTTCCTTTTCAATAAGGACCGAAAGAAGGTTTCTTTAGGTATTTCTTGCCAAAAAGAACTGTTTGATCCTATACAAGAGAAAATAAAGGGTAGGGGAGAAAGCATCAAAGCCAAAAACGATATTATTCACGTTGCCAAAATGCGTTGCTACCAATTGTTGGTTCAGGCAAGCGTTGAAAAGGCTCCTATCTCAATGGATTGGGTAATCGATAGATTTGTCAATCGTGTGTATTTGATTGATTTCATAGAGTTCTTTCAAAAGTGCATCAACGATGATGCGATGATAGAACCGGGCACCTTAAGGCGGAAACAATCTATTTTAAACAAATTGCGCAGGTATCGAAAGGAAATCACCTTCGAGGAAATAGATGCGCAATTCATTCTCTCTTACAAGGGTTACATGAAAAACACCCTGAAAAATAAAATATCAACCATTCACACCAATATCAAGGAAATAAAAGCAACGCTCCGGAAGGCGCAGAAAATGGGGGTGAAACTCAACCTTGATCTAACTGAAATTAAAACACCCGAGGTTAAATATTCGCCAAAAGCGTTGAGTAATGAGGAGCTTCAAAAGCTCATGCGCTATTATGAGAGTGACTTTATTTCTGTGGAGCACAAAAAAATCCTTCAGTATTTCCTTTTTGCTTCGTTCACAGGACTTCGATTTTCGGATGTTGAGGCTATTACACGAGATAACTTAGCTGAGGATACGCTTATATTTCAACCACAAAAAACAAAGGGCTACCAAGCTGTTTTGAATTTGCCGCTAAATAAGACGGCATTGAAATACATAAACAAGGAAGGCCCTTTGTTTGAAGAAGTGTTTTCTAACCAATACACCAATAGAGAACTGAAGGACATTGCCAGCGCCTGTCGAATCAACAAGAAACTAAGCTTTCATATGAGCCGGCATACTTTTGCTACTCGTATAATTGAGCGCGGTGGCTCTGTTGTAGTGTTGCAGAAGCTACTCGGTCACAGCAGCATTCGGCAAACCATGACTTACATTCAGGTCAACCGCCTGCAGAAGGTCGATACTGTGGCCATGCTTGACGAATTTTAACCCCGCATCCCCACAAGCTTGACAGCTTGTAGCGCAGAGGTTGAAAATTCCTTGCTTATTTTCTTGATGATGAATAATGTATTATCATACACCAATCTATCCGTTGCCTGGAGGCTCAACGCCTCTGGGTGCGTAGGTATAATAGTGATGTTCCATTCCCTACGGTTTTCGAATTGGCGCTGATACCAGCGCTGGTACAATACGGCTATGCTCGTGCTTTGTGCCGATAGCACAAAGGTGTATTGACTATTCCAGGGCAATGAGGTTGCATAAGCACCCATTATACCACGGAAAAACGCAAAACGAATATCCTTCAGTTCGTTGCTCAGGTTGAAGGCTTCATTGTCGCCTTGGCCACGCACCGCGCTGCCGTTGTAGAAATTGTTGTTGCCCCACTGGATGTTGTCACTTACCAAGGGACTTTGATGAATCTCTCTACTAATTATGTTTTCTGGACTTGTGCGCACAGCGCGCATTTCTCCTTTTTCGAAAATCATATACCTTCGGTATATTTCGGAGGGAACTTCTTCTTCTTCCCATTGCCCTGGACTTTTCCAACTAAGGGCAAAAGGCACATCTGGGACCACCGAAAAAGATGGCGCATCTTCGCAATGACCATCTAAGGAAATGAGCTTGCCAATTTCCCCTGATTTATTTCGTGGTTCAAATGAGATGGTTTTGTTTTGAAAATCAATCAATGGACCAAGTAGGAAGCTGTCTAATGTGGCATTAACCAGATCACCGAAATTGATGTCTGGCATGTATGGAGCAAACTTGTTAAATCTTGGGAAAATCAATTTCGGCAACTCTTCTTGTACCCGGTTAACTTCGAATTCTATATTGTCAATGATTGCCGGATTGAAAATTTCAAATCGATCTTGTAACAGTAAAATATAGGTTGCTGATAGGCCACTTGCTGGAATATTCACTGTGATTTCTAAGGTGGCCGTGAAGTTAATTGCCTCTATCATTGCAGCCGCAATTCTTGTTTCCACGTTGTTTTGTACGCGGTATAGACTCAAGGAAACCACCCCCGCAGCAATGCCGTCACCTGAAACACCCCTGGCGCTTGCGCGAAATCTGTAAACGCCTGGCTGAACTGGAGTGTATGTATTGGCGCTTAGATTGAAGACACTGGGGGTGTTGGTGGTGTCAATGGGAACAACCCCGCTATTGGTGCTAACGGATACGGGTTGAATACGCCAAGCCCTGGCATTCCAATGCGGCAATGGGTTTTCGGGTTGGTCAATTGGCCGATTGTTAAATAAATAGATTTCACGCGCTGCGGCCAATCGTGACCAATCACCAATGAAACGAAAACCCGCATCTTCGAATCCTTTTTTCAATATATAGATCAGTGGCCACTGCGGACACACTGTGTTGTAATTCGCTGGCATGATACCGCCCAACTCTACATTTTGCACAGGCTTATAAGTTCCGGCATCATCGAAGCCTTGGTTGATTATCCGCTGAAAATGTACATTGAAACGGTCGCTTGGCTCTACGTCAATATTATCGTAGAATTCCTCCGCGATAATCATCGGGAAATAATACTCGGTGTCCGGATAGCGATTTTTGGTGCCGCGCTCCCATTGCTCTTGAAAGGTGAAAGGCTGAACGGTTTCTTCAGGGGTATAATCGAATTCCCGAATGCTTTTGCTGAAGCTGGAAAACGCTACAGCGCCATACGTCACCACTAGGCCAATGGTTTCGTTCATTTCGGTTACTTCAATAATTGCTTCGTAGAAATTACTACCCACTTGCGCTAATCCCTTCAGCTCAATTTTTTCACTGGTTTTTTTCGCTTGGGGAAAGCCGAGTAAACGCAAATTCTTATCAGTTAGACTTGCGGCAATGGTGTAAGTTCCCTCACTTTCAAGCGGTATGCTGAAAAATGGATTTTCAGCTTCAGTAATTATTTCGGCCCCGGGCTCGATGTCTACCGTTTCGCCTTCTATCCAAATTTTAAACATTGGTGAATCCTTTTTCTGTGGTGAATAGAATGGTGAAGTCTGCATTGTTCAGCCTGCCGCTTTCGGTGCCCTCTAGCGCAGCTGTGTCAATTTCTAGGGTGACAGGGATAAAACGTGAACGGCCAATCAACCAAACCTTATCACTGGTGGCCAGCTCTACAAATTGTCGCATTTCGCTTTTTGATTTGTACCCGGTATTAATTTCCAATCCCTCCGTTGTGGTGATGTTGGTTTCAATGGCGTGGTGATCTGTGGCCGCGTAGTTTCCGCCACGCAATACTTTAGCCTTGCGGCTTTGCCTTTCGGTATTGCGGTTGGCTTCACCAGTAGCGCGAAAAACTTCAATACCTCCCAGCGAATTTCTGTAAATGAGGTGTGTTTCTTCAATTTGCTCGCGGTAATCTATATTGAAAATTACATCTTGCGAGTACTTCACATTTCTATCGTTTGCACTGGCCACCCACATGGTGTAT
>JAIUMW010000291.1 GCA_022565365.1 Oceanicaulis sp. | reverse complement strand
TGCTCGACGCCGAGGGCGGGTTCTTCAAGCTCACCCATGGCGGTCGCTCGGTGGTGTGCCGGGAGTCGTTGAGCGAGCTGACCCATGCCGTCGCCTTCAGCCGCTGCGACGACAAATCCGTGACCCGGCGCCTGATGATCGGGGCGGGCGTGCCGACGCCCGAGCAGTTGAGCCTGTCGGCCAAGACAGACGATTTGTCGGAGGCTGAAGCCTTTCTTGAGACCCATGGTTCGGTGGTGGTCAAACCGGCGCGTGGCGAGCAGGGCCGGGGGGTGTCAGTGGGAATCGAGACGCCTGAAGACCTCCGGGCTGCGTTTGAGGACGCCCGTTCCCATGGCGGCGCGGTGCTGGTGGAGCAATGCGTCGCGGGCGACGATCTGCGCGTGCTGGTGATCAACAATGCCGTAGTGGCGGCGGCCCTGCGCAAGCCGCCGGAGATCCGCGGTGATGGCGTGAAGACGGCCCGCCAACTGATAGAGGCGCTGTCGCGTCGCCGCGCCGCCGCGCCCGGGGGCGCGTCCACCGTACCGCTGGACGCGGAGACCGAACGCAATCTGGAGCGTGCAGGCGATGCGCTCGATGACGTCCCCGGGGCGGGTGGCGTGATCCGGGTGCGCCGTACCGCCAATCTGCACACCGGCGGCGCCTTGCACGACGTGACGGGCAAGCTGCACCCCGCCATTGAGCGCAGCGCTCTGGCGGCCGCCCGCGCCATTGAAATTCCGGTGGTGGGCGTGGACTTCATCGTCACGGCGCCCGATCAGGCCGAGCATGTGTTCATCGAAGCCAATGAACGCCCGGGCTTGGCGAACCACGAGCCGCAGCCAACGGCGGAACGTTTCATCGATCTGCTCTTCCCGCTCTCCGCCCAACGCCAGACCTGAGGATACGCTTTTATGCCTGTGATCGACGACGCCTATCTCAAGGAATGCCTGGCCCGCCTGCTCGATACGCCGAGCCCGGCTGGCTATACCGATGCTGTCACGCGCGTGTGCTGCGATGAACTGAACCGGCTTGGCGTGCCCTATGAGATTACACGGCGCGGCGCGATCCGGGCGCGTATCCAGGGCGGCCGGCGCAAACCTGCACGCGCCATTGTCGGCCATATCGATACGCTGGGCGCTCAGGTCAAATACATCAAGGATAACGGCCGCATGGAGGTCGTGCCCATCGGCCACTGGTCGTCACGCTTTGCTGAAGGCGCGCGCTGCACGGTCTTCACCGCCGAGCATGGTTCATTTCGCGGGACAATCCTGCCGCTGAAGGCGTCAGGCCACACCTTCAACAAGGAGGTGGACAGCCAGCCCGTCGCCTGGACGCAGGTTGAGCTGCGCCCGGATGTGGTGGCGGCCAACCGGACGGACCTGGAAGCGCTGGGTTTCAATATCGGCGATATCATCGCTATCGATCCACAGCCGGAGTTTCTCGACAACGGCTTCATCGTCTCGCGCCATCTTGATGACAAGGGCGGCGTCGCGGCCATGCTGGCGGCGCTCAAGTCAATCGTCGAAGGCGATGCGCCACTCGCGGTGGACACGTATTTCCTGTTCACCATCACCGAGGAGATCGGCCACGGCGCCAGTTCCATCCTGTCCCAGGACATCGCCTCCATGGTGACCATCGATAACGGCACCACCGCGCCGGGCCAGAACAGCCGCGAGTTCGGGGTCACCATCTCCATGGCCGACCAGACCGGGCCGTTTGACTATCACCTGACCCAGAAATTACTGCGCCTGTGCCAGGACGAAGGCATCGAGCATCAGCGCGACGTCTTCCGCTATTACCGCTCCGACAGCGCCAGCGCGATCGAGGCCGGCGCCGATGTGCGCACAGCGCTGGTCACCTTCGGGATCGACGCGTCACACGGATATGAGCGTATCCACATCCACGCCCTGCATTCGGTGGCGCGCCTGGTCCGGGCCTATGCGCTGAGCCGGGTGGAGATCGGGCGCGACAGCCACGACCTGTCTGATCTGTCCGGCTTCACCGAATTGCCGATGGAGCCGGCGGACGAAGACGCGTGGGATGGGCGCGACGAAGCGCCGGAGACGCCGTCAGAGAAGTCCTAGGCTTGCAGGGCCTGCGGCGCCTCGATCTCAACGGGCCAGTGGATGTCGGGCAGGGATTTGAGCGCCGGCCGGGCGAACAGATAGCCCTGCAGCAGATCAACGCCCATGCTCTGGAGCGTGAGCATTTCTTCTATGGTTTCAATGCCCTCGGCGATCACCTTCACGCCCAGAAGCTTGCAGGTGGAGACGATGCCGCCGACGATGGCCTGGCGACCTTCATCCTTATGAATGCTGCGGATCAGGCCCATGTCGAGCTTGATCACGTCGGGGCGGAAATCCGCGAGCAGGCCGAGGCCTGAAAACCCTGCGCCGAAATCATCAATGGCGGTGATCAGATTGCGCGCCTTGTATTCGGTGATGATGCTCTTGATGTGCGCCACATCGGTAATGCGCTCGCCTTCAGTGAATTCGAGCATGATCCGGTTGACCGGGAAGCCGGTGCGGTCGGCGGCCTCCATGGTCGTGCGGATGCACGCGGCGGGTACATAGACGGCATTGGGCAGGAAATTGATTGACAGGATGGGCCCGTCGGGGGCGTTGAACAGCTGCGCCGCCAGCTCGATGGCCTTCACCCGGCACGCCTGATCAAACGCGTACTTGTTCTCGTCGGTCACCTGATCGAGCACCCACAGCGCGCCCTGGCCTTCGGGGCCGCGCACCAGCGCCTCATAGGCCCAGACCTTTTGCTGTGAAAGGCTCACAATAGGCTGAAACGCCATGGTGAATTCGAACGGGGCTTTCACGCCGTCGCGGCAGGTTGAACATTTCATGACGATTTCCTTGTAAGTTGCACGAACTATTCTGGTTTCGGATAAAAGTATCATTAACGTGCCGAGCTAGCTGCGCCGCGCACTTGTGTTATCACGCTGTCACGGTAGAACGGCCTCGAACAGGAGCGGGGCCAAGCGCAATGACCGGACAGGGCGATGTCAGAATTGACGTAGCAGATGATGTGAATGCGCTGTGCCGTGCGCTGCTGACCCTGCGCACCGAGGCCGAGATGCGCCGCTTTCTGCGCGATCTCACCACGCCGGGCGAGATGCAGGCCCTGGCCGAGCGCTGGCGCGTGGCGCGCATGCTCGACGAGGGCGCCAAATCCTATCGCGAGATCAGCGCCGAGGCTGGCGTCAGTACGACGACGGTCACGCGCGTGGCGCGGTTTCTGACCCAAGAAGATCATCAGGGGTACCGGCTCGTGCTGGACCGGACCCGGGAGACTGAAGCATGACGGACCGCCTCACATTGGCCGTGCAGAAAAAAGGCCGTCTGGCAGAAGGCGGGTTCGAGCTCCTGGCCAAAGCCGGGGTGAAGCTCGCCTATGGTCGCGATGAATTGCTGCGCCGGGCCGAGAACGTCCCGCTCGATCTCATGCTGATCCGTGATGACGACATCCCGAGCTTTGTCGCTTCGGGCGCGTGCGATTACGGGATTGTGGGCGAGAATGTGCTGTACGAGGCGCAGGCCCGCCACAACCGCCTGAAAGGACTGGAAGTCGCGCTCAAGCTCGGCTTTGCGCGCTGCTCGCTGAAACTGGCCGCGCCCAAGGACGGGCCGATCCGCCAGGTCAGCGATCTGCAGGGCAAGGCGGTGGCGACCAGCTATCCCGGCCTGACCGCGCAATTCCTGGCGCAGAGAGGCGTCACGGCCGACATTGTGGAGATGGGCGGCAGCGTGGAAGTGGCGCCGCGCATGGGCGTGGCCGATGCGATCTGCGATCTGGTCTCGTCGGGCGCCACGCTGCAGGCCAATGGCCTCACCGCCTTTGAAACCGTGCTGGAGAGCGAGGCGGTGCTGGTG
>JAIUMW010000290.1 GCA_022565365.1 Oceanicaulis sp. | reverse complement strand
GGCGGCGCCTCACCCCACCCGACCCGGCGCTGCGCGCCGGCCCACCCTCCCCATCAAGGGGAGGGAAAAGGAGCCTGATGGCGCTGAAGATTGAGCAAATTGAGCGATGACCGATGTCATGACCGACCCCAATCTCTACGACTACAACCCGTATTCGGGCCGGCCGAAAATCGAGTGGCCCGGCGGCAAGAAGCTCGCCTTCTGGATCGCGCCCAATATCGAGTTCTACGAGTTCGACCCGCCGAAAAACCCCAAACGTCCCGGCTGGCCGCGTCCGGCGCCGGATGTGACCGGCTATTCCCAGCGCGATTACGGCAACCGGGTCGGGCACTGGCGGCTGATGGAAATGATGGACCGGCAGGGCTTGTGTGGTTCGGTCAGCCTGAACGTGGCCATGTGCGACCATTGCCCGGAAATCATCGAGGCGTGCGCCAAGCGCGGCTGGGAGTTCTTCTCCCACGGCATCTACAATACGCGCTTCTCCTACGAGATGGACGAGGCGCAGGAGCGCGCGGTGCTGGCCGATTCCATCGCCACGGTGGAGGCCGCCACCGGCCAGCGCATTCGCGGCTATCTGGCGCCGGCCCTGACCCATACCACCCGCACGCTGGACCTCATCGCCGAGCATGATTTCTGGTATACGTGCGACCTGTTCCAGGATGATCAGCCCCAGCCGGTGAAGACGAGATCAGGCAAGCTCGTCTCCATGCCCTATTCGCTGGAGGTCAATGACGTCATCACCTACGGCCAGCTGGCCATGGACCCGTGGCGCTACGCCGATGTGCTCAAGCGCCAGTTCGACCAGCTTTTGAAGGAGGGCGAGGCGAGCGGCACGGTGATGTGCATCCCGCTGCACGCCTATCTGGTCAGCCAGCCGCACCGTTTGAGGGCGTTTGAAGAGGCGCTCGCCTACATCACCGGCCACACGGATGATGTCTGGTTCGCCACCGCGCAGGAGATCGCCGGGCATTTCCGCGAGCAATACTGGGATGTGGTTGAGGCGGATCTGGACGAGAAGGGCCTCAAAACCGGCGGAACTGCGTTCGACGCATGGGCCGCGTCATGAGCCTTGATCCCAGCTATCTCGACTACTCAAAGCGCGGCTATGGCCAGGATATGGACCGCTATGACTGGGCGCTGGCGAAAGACCGCGCGCCGGTGCGCCTGGCGTCGGGGGCGCAGGTCGCGGCGATGATCGTGGTGGCCTGCGAGCATCATGTCATCGATCCCAAGAAATCCCCTTTCGCCCATCCCCATGGAATGGTTACGCCTTTTCCCGATCTGCGCCATTTCACCTCGCGCGATTACGGCAACCGGGTGGGCGTGTTCCGCATCCTTGAAGCCCTGCGGGCGCGCGGGCTGACGGCGACGTTTGCGCTGTCGGCGGCGCTGCTGGAGCGCGCGGCGCCGCTGGTGGCGGCCATCCTCAATGCCGGCCACGAGATCGCCGCGGCGGGCCTGCATGGCGACGCCATCCATCATTCAGGGCTGGGCGAGGACGAGGAACGCGCCATGATTGGCCGGGTCCGCGATGCTTTCGCTGCGGCGGGGCTTGAGCCAACCGCCTGGCTGTCGCCAGCGCGCCAGCAGAGCTTCGCCACGCCCGATCTGCTGACGCAAGCCGGCTTCTCCCGGGTGCTCGACTGGGAGAGCGATTCTGTCCCCATGAGCCTTCGCACCGCGCACGGCCCGCTGACCGCCCTGCCGCTCTTCAACGAGCTGGAGGATTTTAAACTTCTGGTGGAGCGCAAGCAGGACGAGGCGGTCTGGACGCGCCAGATCCTGGAAGCGAAGGATTTCCTCAAATCCGAGCACGCCAGCCGCGGCGCGTCCGTGCTGGGCTTTCAGCTCACCCCGTTCGTGGCGGGTCAGCCCTTCCGTATCACGGCGCTGGAGGCGCTGCTGGACGGGCTCGCCGGGGATGAGGCGGTGTGGTGCGCAGGGGCGGACGAGATTGCCGGCGCCTTCGAACCGGCCAGCCCGTGACCGCCTTGCGCGGATGGGAGGATTTGCGCGCCTTTGCGCTGGGGCTGGATCTGCCTTGCGTGGAGGACAGCGTCTCCTGGGGCAATCCGGGCCTGAAAGCCCATGGCAAGCTGTGGACCTGGTGGGCGCCGCAAGTGAACGCCAATGCGCCGGTGTTCAAGGTGGCCGCAGAGGAGCGGGACTTCCTGCTGGAGGCTGCGCCCGAAATGTTCTTCATCACAGATCATCACCGCCCTCACGGCCTTGTCCTGATGCGCCCCGAGGCGTTCGACGCCGAGTGGGCGCGCGGCAATCTGTTCAAGGTCTGGCGCCGGCAGGCGCCCAAGCGCTTTCTGACAGACTGGGACGCGCAAAACGCCCATCGATTGAAGGAATTTGGCCATGACCACACGCCGTGACCTCATCTCCGGCGCAGCGGCGCTGGCCGGGATTGCCGCATTGCCCGGGATCGCGCGCGGGGATGACCCGCGCTACTCGGCCTGCGCGCTGCAGGTCGTGTGCGACGCGGTCAATCAGGATTCCAGCGTGGACGCGGCCCGCGCGCGCATGATGGCCTCGATCGCGCGCATTGGCGGTCAGATCGCGGCGTCCAAGGGCTTCCTGCGCACCTTCAACGGGACGGAGCTCAAACTCGTCTGCCTGCCCGAATACTTCCTCACCGGCTTTCCCCTGCGCGAAAGCCGCGAGGAATGGAAGGCCAAGGCGGCGCTGGATATTGGCGGCGCCGAATATGAGGCGCTGGCGGCCATCGCGCAGCGCCAAAGCGTCTATCTCGGCGGCAATGTCTATGAGAATGATCCCAATTTCCCCGAGCTCTATTTCCAGACCAATTTCCTGATCGCCCCCTCAGGCGAGACCGTGCTGCGCTACCGGCGCATGATCTCGCTCTACACGCCCACCCCCTATGATGTGTGGGACCGGTATCTGGATGTGTACGGCATGGACGCGGTCTTCCCCGTGGCGCGCACAGAGCTCGGCGTGATCGGCTCCATCGCGTCGGAGGAAATCCTGTATCCCGAGATCGCGCGCATGCAGGCGCTGAAAGGCGCTGAGATTTTCCTGCACCCGACCTCGGAGGTCGGCTCGCCCCAGCTCACGGTGAAGCACCTCTCCAAGCGCGCGCGGGCGGTGGAGAATATGGCCTATGTGGTGGCGGCGAACTCAGCCGAGATCACCGGCACGCCGGTGCCCTCGGCCTCCACCGACGCCATGAGCAAGATCGTGGACTGGAACGGGCGCGTCCTCGCCGAAGCGGGTCCGGGTGAAAGCCTGAACGCCAACGCCATCCTGGACCTGCCGTCTTTACGCGCCGCGCGGGCCCGCACCGGCATGAGCAATCTCCTCACCCGCCTGCCGCTGGCCGCCTTCGCGCCAGGCTATGCCGATGCGGTCTCCCAGGAGCCCAACGCCATGGCCGACGGCCGCATGCTCACGCAAGGCGAAGCCATCGACCGCCAGCGCGCGCGGATTGACCGCTTGCGCGAGGCGGGCGTGTTTGAGGCGCCGTAGGGCGGCATTCGCCACCTTTCAGGACAAACGCTCCGCCGGCAGCCCCTACGCCACACTCCGGCGTTCGATCGCGGTCACAGAACAGATCAGGGCGATGATCCAGCCGATCACGGTCCAGCCCAGCAGCAGGGTGGTCAGGAAGATCGCAAACCCGTTATGGTGGCTGCGCGCCAGCGCGATGATGGTGGGCAGGAAGTGCAGGAGAACCAGCGCAAAGAGGATTTCCATGGGGAGGCTCCTTTATCGATTTTCGATAAAGTTAGCGGCTCCCGCGCGTGCTGACCAGGGGGGGATTGATCAGGCCCGCGGCTTGACCACGGTCTCCAGCCCGGCGTCCAGGCGCGCGCGGTAGCGCACCGGGCTGATCGGGGTGTGG
>JAIUMW010000289.1 GCA_022565365.1 Oceanicaulis sp. | reverse complement strand
GAACCTTCGTGTGTACTTCCTGCAACTTCGTGTTCCAAAAAAAAGAATCGCAAAATGAATCGCGCAACGTAGCAAAAGAAAACGCCGCGCCAAACTCCTAATTGATAGAACGCTATCTTCAAAGCCTAGACGAATATTCATTTTTGTCATGGTGAAAGGCAATTCTAGAAAATCATCACGGGAAAATACTGAATTTTCATACAGCACTATTGCTCAGCAAGTTGTGTCTTTCCCTTTTTTTTGGCCCAAAAGCTAGGCAGAGATTGAGATTTAACATTTTTTATGAAAAAAACATAAATCTTACAAATATTTGATTACATTAGCACCGCTTAAAGGCTAGCCAAATTTTTAAATTCTAAAAATTCTTAACTATGAAACATCTGTTACATAAAGGATTGGCTATTGTCTTAGTTTTCCTTGTAGGTATTGGGTTTTTGAAAGCCCAAATTTCCATAAGTGGTTATCCTGTAGTTTGTGTCGGGGACTCACAACTGTTTACTATAGATCCTGATTCAACTTTGAATTATATTTGGACCACAAATGGAGGAGGTATTCTCAACCAAAATCAGTCTAGTGCTACAATTTCATTTCCAAATAATGGAACTTTCTGGGTTGCTGCTTCTGGATACGATGCGGCGAGCAATTTGATTCAGACGGATACGTTTATGATTCAAGTGAGTGCTTTGCCAAAACCTCTGATTACGTCAAACACAAATTTTGCATGTGGAGACTTAGAGTTTCCAAATGAACCGAGAGATCCAAACGACTCTACGGATTGTATCAAACTATGTCCATTTACAGAGGTAACTCTATATGCAAATGGAAACCCTGATAATACGTACCAATGGGACCTGGGTATAGGTGCTGGTTGGGTCAATGGTTTTGATTCAGTCGTAGTGAATTTTCCTGGACCAGGAAATTATTCCGTACGGGTTAGAGAAATTAGCAATGGTGGATGTATATCCACCAATACCATTTGTGTGGAAGTTGAAATTGGACCACAAGCTAATTTTGATATTGCACCCTTCTCTGGTGCATTCCCTATTGAAACTTGTGTTTTAAAGGAGATACATTTTATTGATATTTCCACAGATAATGGCGGAAGTCCTATTGTAAATTGGTTTTGGGATTTTGGTGACGGAAACACTTCAAATCTTGAAAATCCATCTCATGCTTATTCACTATCTGGAGTTTTTATCGTCAGTTTAACTGTAACAAATAGTTGTAATTGCAGTAGTACGCTCACTACTGAGGTATATGTGGAAAATGGAGTGTTTACCCCCATTATTTGTGAAGCTGTAGCATGTGAAAATGGCTTGAGCGAATACTCTGTAATTTACGACGATGATTGTGATGGTATTTTTTGGGATATTGATGGTGGTACTATTGTAAATACATCTGCTGACCAAAAGAAAATAATTGTAAACTGGGACAATGTTGCTTCTGATGGATTTGGCTATGTGAAACTTTATACTCCTTGTACTGACTGTCCTGATATCCCAACAATCCTTAAAGTTCCTGTGATTCTTGCGGAAGGAACTATTGAGGGAAAAGTTGAGATTTGTCAAGAAGAGGAGGTGCGGTATGCCTTGCCTCAGTGGCCGGGAACCTATTATAATTGGAGTGTTGACGGACCAGCTAACATGCTTTTTAACGACCAACCCAATGAATTATTGATTCGTCCGTTTGGGTCTGGACCCATTACAATTCGGTGTGAATACAATAATCCCTTGGCGTTATGTGGGGGTAAGGCACGATTACAAATTGAAGTTAAACCGCTACTTGAAGTGTTTGGTGATCAGGAACTCTGCATCGGACAAGAAGGGCAGTTTTATGCCGCTGGTTTTCCTGATTTGGATTGGGAAGCAATTTCTGATGGGGGTGATGTTGTTACGGGTAATGGCAGTATTTTCGCTACGTCTTTTCCTTCGTCTGGTCTTTGGAATGTAATTCCGATAACGTCTGATTTTTGTTTGCCAGAACCTTTCTTTGTCCGTGTCAATGACAAACCTCTCGCACCAGTTGCCGTAGATTTCCCTGATTCCATTTGCATTGGCACACCTTATCGGCTGCAAGCAGGGCCAGCTATTTCTGAAACTACAATCCAATGGGGAATTTCAGGGGGAACTTTCACAGGTGGCCAAACAAATGCAAGCGGCAATAATGTAAGTGCAACTTTTTTTGGTGCCGGGCCTTATGAAGTGTTCTTCTTTCGTCAGGAAAACGCAAGTAATGGTTGTTCATCCGACACCGTGGTTGTAGAGCTCTATCAGTCAATAATTAACCCTGATATAGCCAGAAATAATCCTGATACGGTTTGTGCAAACACCTTTTTTAGCTATTTTGCCCAAAATCAGGATGGAGATTATTATGAATGGAGCATTGTACCCGAATTAAGAGGTAGTGTTGTTGGCGGAAATGGTGGAACCCATGTTGATTTCTTATTTAATGGGGTTACGGGGCCTACTCCAGCAACAATTGTATTAAACATGCGTAGCTGTGGGATTGATCACTACGACTCTTTACCTATCGTTATCGTGAACTCGCCTGAGCTTTCAATTGCAGGCCCCGACTCATTGTGCCGTGGAGCGATTGACACCTTTCGCTTAGTTGCTGTACCTTCATTAGCTAGTTGTGCCAATATATCTTGGGATATGGGTGATGCAACTTATAGTGGGTCGCCAACTGTAATTCATGGGTACAACCAAATTTCTGATAGCATTGTATCAAGACGAATTGAAGTGACCATTACTGATCCCAATGGATGTACACAGGTTTTAACGGTTTCCAAAAATGTTTTTATTAAACCAGCTCCAGTTGCGTTTGTCACACCGGAAACTATAACTTTGCCTTGTGACTCGGCTGCATTTAATGATACATTATTTGCTACGGCACAGAGTGGTATAGGGAGTACCACAACTTTTCAATGGTATTTTAATAACATTCTTGATACAGTAAACACAACTCCTGTATTGCCTATCGATAAATATGGTGAGTATAGAGTAGTGGTTTCTAATGGATTTGGATGCTCAGCATCTTCTAATATTGTTTACGTTAGGCCCTTTTGGTGCGACTCAACCCAACACCAGCCTGGCAATTGTACGCCATTGGATGTTTCTAATATCTCTATAGCCCATACCATTTTGCCCTGTGGTGAAATGACAACTCAAATAGTAGGTGCCCCAGCTCTTTCTAACATTAATTGGAATTTTGGAACCAACTTTGTCAGCTCGCAAACCATTTCTGGAGCAACCGGTGCGGTAAGCTATCTAGCTGCCGGAAACTATAGCATTGCCGCTACGCTATTCCCTTCGGATACCACAATTTGTAGCGCAACCATTCGAAAGAATATTACCATCCCAATGGTGGGTGAATTGCGATATGATATTCTTTGCGCAAGCAGTGGTTATGATGTGGAGTTCTTTGATTTCTCAAATTACCACCCAGATTTTCAGCCAACTGGGTTTGAACTTAGAATTAATGGCGCTACGGTGGCAACTGGGACAAACCCTTTCTCCACCATGCAAAACTTGGCGCCAGGTGCATACGAAACACGCTTAATTGTTACCGGACCTTTCCCCACTTGTGAGGTGGTTGATTCCTTGATTTTGCCCGCATTGCCTGTAGCTGATTTCAATGTCAACTTTCCGGGTGCTTGTGAGGGTTACCCCATTGCCTTTGAAAACCTATCTACAACAGGTACTGGTTTTACGTATGAATGGACTTTTGGGGATGGTGCGGATGTTTCTGTCTTTGAACCCAGTCGTGTTTATGGTAGTGGTGGCGTAAAAATTGTAACCCTAAAAGTCACCAACCCCATAGGGTGCGCTGATTCTATTACCAAGCAGGTTTTTGTGGGGACTAATGCCTTAGAAGGTTTGT
>JAIUMW010000288.1 GCA_022565365.1 Oceanicaulis sp. | reverse complement strand
TTTTTGCTTGGTAGGTTGATGGGGGAGGTGGTTGCTTCCAGGTTCGACGAGCGGGCCACGCGCCACGTGCAAGTGGCTGAAATGGTAATCGAAAAGGCCAAGCGCCTGGTCGAACACAAGCGTGATGTGGTGATCCTGCTCGATTCCATCACCCGCCTGGGCCGCGCCTACAACACCGTGGTCCCCAGCTCGGGCAAGGTGCTGACCGGGGGTGTGGACGCCAACGCCCTGCAGCGCCCCAAGCGCTTCTTCGGCGCCGCGCGCAATATCGAGGAAGGCGGCTCGCTGACCATCATCGCCACCGCGCTGATCGATACCGGCTCGCGCATGGACGAGGTGATTTTCGAAGAATTCAAGGGCACGGGCAATTCGGAGATCATTCTGGACCGGAAAGTCGCCGATAAGCGCGTCTTCCCGGCCATCGACATCCTCAAGTCCGGCACCCGCAAGGAAGAGCTCCTCATCGGGCGCACCGAATTGCAGAAAACCTATGTCCTGCGCCGCATCCTCAACCCGATGGGCACCCAGGACGCCATCGATTTCCTTCTGTCCAAGCTCAAGGAAACGAAAAATAATTCGGACTTCTTCGATTCCATGAACACCTGACGGCCACGGCCTTCAAACCACCCCACACGAAAACGCCCTCTCCGGTCCGGAGAGGGCGTTTGTCGTTTCAGGCGTCTGAACTCACGCGTCAGACGGCAGATAATCAGGCTGTGCCCTGGGGCTCGCCGCCGTCCTGTTTGCCGGCCAGCTGCTGGCGGTAGAGCGCGGCGAAATCCACCGGCTCCAGCATGAGCGGCGGGAAGCCGCCATCGCGTGTGGCGTCAGCCAGGATGCGCCGGGCGAAGGGGAAGATCAGGCGCGGGCATTCGATCAGCAGGAAGGGCTCGCGGGCGCGCTCTTCCAGGTTCCGGATCGAGAACAGGCCGGCATAGGTCAGCTCGGCGATGAAGAGCGGGCCGCTCTCGGCCTTCGCGTTGGCGCTCAAGATCAGCTCGACCTCAAAGGTCTCGGCGTCCAGGTTGCGCGCGCGCACATCCACTGACAGATCAATCTCCGGCTGGCCCTGACCGCGCAGGCTGTCGGGCGCGTTGGGGTTCTCAAAGGAGAGATCCTTCACAGACTGGCCAAGCACGCGGATCATCAGCGCGTCGCCGGCGTCGCCGCCGGGCTGGGGTGCGGGAGCATCGGTCATGGGCAATCCATCTCTTGTTGATGTCAGGCCGGGCGCGAGGCGCACCGGGCGGAAACGGCAGGTGCGGGCCGGTAGCACGCCGCCGCTGCTGCGGCAAGCGCAGCCCCGGCGTGACGCGGGACGCCGGAACGACTATATCAGGGGGAGCGTTCCTCAAACGCGCAATGATCACAGGCCCGATCCGAGATGAATATGGACGTTCTCCAGATTTTGTTCTTCGCCGGCCTCGCCGTTTTTCTCGGCGTGCGCCTCTACATGCTGCTGGGCAAACCGTCGGGCCGCAGCCATGAAGAGCATATGCGTGAAGAACGTGAGCGCGCCGCAGCCGCCAACCGGGCGCCGCGTCCGGTGGGTCCGGCCGCACCGGCCAGCGCCGATATGTCTTCTGACGCGCCGGCCTATACCGGCCCGGCCGCCGCAGGCCTGGCGGCGATCGCCGGGGCCGATGGCGGGTTTGACCAGCGTGGCTTCGTGTCCGGCGCCCGCGAGGCCTACAAGATGATCGTCCTCGCCTATGCGGCGGGCGACAAGGACACGCTGGAGCCGCTGCTCAGCGAAAAGGTCATGAAAGCCTGGGGCGCATCCATTGACGGGCGCGCCGGCCAGTCCCTGACCATGACCACCGAGATCGACCGGCTGAAAAGCGCCGAGATCGTGGAAGCCTCTCTTAACGATAACCGGGCCAGGGTGAAGGTCGCGTTCAGCGCGGAAATCGCCAGCGAGACCCGTGATTCGGACGGGACAATCGTGGAGGGCGATCTCACCACGCTGAAGACTGTGGACGAGATCTGGAGCTTCGAGCGTGATGTCACCAGCCCCAACCCGAACTGGTATCTGGCGGGCGTGCGCTCGGCTTAGTGCGCCCGGCGCCGTCCTGATCGCGCTGGCGCTGGCAGGCTGCGCTAGCACGCCGCCCGCCGGTTCCGCGTCTGCGCCGTCGCGCCCCGGCGCCGTCAGCCCCGCTCCCCCGCCTGCGGTAAGCGCCCCGGACCTGTCCGAGGTGCGGTTCTCTTCCCTGCCCGGCTGGGCTTCAGCGGACGCCCGCCCGGCCCTTGCCGCCTTCGTGGAAAGCTGCCGCCGGGTGGAGGCGCGCCCCGATGACGCGCCGCTGGCCCCGAACGCGCCCTATGCCGGGCGCACGGGCGACTGGCGTGAAGCCTGCCTCGAAGCCGCCATGCTCGCCGGCCGCGCCGACCGCGACACCGCCCGCGCCTTCTTCGAACGCCAGTTCACCCCCATGCGCCTGGGCGCAACGGGCCGGCTCACCGGCTATTACGAGCCCTATGTGGAGGTGCGCGAGGCGCCTGACCGTGAGTTCTCCATGGCGATCCGGGGAAGGCCCGGCGATCTCCTGACCGGAGACCTCGGACAGTTCATCGCCGGACTGGAGGGCCAGCGCATTATGGGCCGCGCTGCCGACCAGTCGTTCGAGCCCTACCGCCCGCGCGCCGAGATCGAGGCGCTGAATCTGGGCGTGCCGCTGGCCTGGGGCCGGCCCATCGACGTGTTCTTCCTGCAGATTCAGGGCTCGGGCCGCTTGGTTTATCGCGATGGCGGTCAGGCGCGCGTGCGCTTCGCCGCCCATAACGGCCTGCCCTATGTGTCCATCGGGCGCATTCTCATCGACCGCGGCGAGCTGCCCTCTCACGGCGCCTCCAAGCAGGATATCGAGCACTGGCTGAGGCAGCGCGGCCCCGACGCCTGGACCGCCCTGTTCAACGAGAACCCGCGCTATGTGTTCTTCTCCCTCGATGTGCTCAATGACCCGAATGAAGGCCCGCTGGGCGCCCAGGGCGCGCCGCTGACGCCCATGGCCTCCATGGCGGTGGATCCGGCCTATCACGCCTGGGGCGCGCCCATTTTTGTCGAGGCGGTGCTGCCGGGCGCGCCTCACTGGTCCGGCCTGGTGATCGCCCAGGACGCGGGCGGCGCCATTACCGGGCCGGCGCGCGGGGATTTGTTCTATGGCTGGGGGCCGGAAGCGGGCGAGCGCGCCGGGCGCCAGAATGATCCCGCGGCCCAGTGGACGATCCTGCTGCCGCGCGCGCTGGCCGCGCGCCTGACAAGCTGATGGCGCGGCGCCCGTCACGGTCCCTGCGCCCGGACGAACGCGAGCTGTGGCGGCGCTTCGCCAGCGGGGTGCGCCCGCTGGACGCCAAGCGTCTCAAGTCCCTGGACGCGGCCGCGCCCCCTGAACCGGTTCAGGAAACCCGCCCTCTGCCCATGCCGGAGCCGGCCCCGCGCGCTGTCCCGCGCCCGCCCGAAACCATGGTGCGCCGGCCAGCGGACCGGTCAGCCGACCGCCGCCTGCGCCGGGGACGGGTGGAGGTGGAGGCGCGCCTTGATCTGCATGGCCTGACCGCCTCGGCGGCGCGCGGCGCGCTCTTGCGCGTCCTGATGCGCGCCCGGGCGCGGGGCTTTGGGGCCGTCCTTGTGATCACCGGCAAGGGCGCGGGCGCCCGGGCCCAGGATGACAGCCGGTTCGAGCCGTGGAGCATGGATGCCCGGCCCCTGCCCGGCGTACTGCGCCGCGCCTTTACGGGCTGGATGGCCGAGCCGGACTTCGCGCCCCTGTGCGCCGGTTACAGCCCCGCCCACGCCCGCCATGGCGGCTCGGGCGCCTTCTATGTCATCCTGCGTCACTGACCCGCGAGCGCGCGCCGCACGATATGGGACAGCGCGGCGCGGGCGCGTGTCCAGGCTTCATCC
>JAIUMW010000287.1 GCA_022565365.1 Oceanicaulis sp. | reverse complement strand
GGATATGACTTCGTCCACCTGCACCGCGCGCATGGCTGCCGCATCCAGATGGGCGGGTCGGATCAGTGGGGTAATATTGTCGGCGGGGTTGATCTGATGCGCCGTATGGAAGGCGTGCAGGGCCACGCCCTGACCTATCCGCTGCTGACCAATTCGGAAGGCAAGAAATACGGAAAGAGCGAAAAGGGCGCAGTCTGGCTCGATCCCGAGATGACCAGCCCGTACGAGTTCTACCAGTTCTGGCTCAACTCGGCCGATGCCGATACGCCAAAATTCCTGGCCTGGCTGACCGATATTGATCTCGATTGCCTGGAAGAGCTCAAGGCCGCCCCGGCCCATGAGCGCCGGCCGCAAAAGGCGCTGGCCGAGCTGCTGACCGCGCGGGTGCATGGCGCGCGTGCGGCGGCGCTGGCCGAAGAGGCGAGCGGCGTGATCTTCTCTGGCAAGTCGGACAGTTTGAGCGGGGAGCTGATCGCCATGATCGCGCGCGCCGTGCCAACTCTGGAGGCCGGCGAGGGGCCGTGCGTGCTGATCGATACGTTGGTGACGCTTGGGGCTGCGGCCTCGAAGGGCGAGGCGCGGCGGCTTATCCAGCAGAATGCGGTGTCGGCCAATGGCGTGAAACTGAACGAGGAAAGCGCTGACCTGCGTGATCACCGGGCTGGCGCGGGCGCCGTAGTGCTCTCGGTGGGCAAGGCCAAACGCTTCCTCGTCCGGTTTGATATCCAGTAGGCGCAGGCGGGCGGTATAACCCTACTGGGCCGGGCGCCAGACGCCATCGCCGCCTTCGCACATCAGGACCTGGGCGCCGTTGCCTGCGCCCATATAGCGGCAGTTGGAGCCATAGGCGGGGGCATAGCCGGCGCCAGCGGTCTGGATACGCGCCTGGGACTGGGGCTGATAGCCATAGTCCTCGCCGCCCAGAAGCCCGCCGGACTGACCGCCCGCATAGGCGTCATAGCCGTAGCCATAGTCCTGCCCGGCATAGCCGTCATAGCCGTAGGCCGGCTCTTGATAGCCATAGCTCTGCTGCTGGTATCCGCCCTGATGGTAGGGCTGGTGACCATGGCTCTGCTGCTGATAACCGCCGCCGGCATGGCCGTACACGGCGCGCTCGCGCGGGAACTGGTTGCAATTGGTGTTGCCGGTGACCGCCGCGCCGGCCAGGGCGCCAATCGCGCCGCCGGCGATCACGGCGCCGGAGTTGGACTGGTTGGAGCGCTGGGGCTCGTGGTATCCACCCCGGTATCCGCCGCGGTGTCCACGATGCCCGCGATGGCTATAGCGCGGGGGCGGGGCGGTGTCGCGCGGCTTGGTGGCGTTGTGGATCTGCGCGCCGGCCACGGCGCCCAGAAGGCCGCCGACGATCGTGCCGGTCACCTGGCGGTTCTGCTGCTGGCGCACGCATTGCTCATAGGTCATCGACGAGGTGTGATAGCCATGGGACTGCGCCGAGTAGTGCTGGGCGGTCGCGTGGGGCGCTGCAAAGGCAGCGGCGGACACGGCGGCGAGGGATACGAGAGCGTACTTCATGGCGGTCTCCTTGGCTGACCGGGAGGCGGCGCCTCCTTCGGGAAATCTTACGCAAATCCTAAGCCGTTGGCGATGAGCCTGAGATGAACGGCGCATGGACCCGCCATTCATGCGGCCCGTCCGCGCGCCGGAACGCCCATGCACAAACGGGCCCGGCGAATGCCGGACCCGTCTGCTCTGTCCCCGAGCCCGTCCCCCCGGGCCTGACCCGTGGTATTACTGCCGGTGGGCGACCTGCCACTGGCCGTAGCCATCGCGGCACATGCGCACCCGGTCATAGGCGACCTGGCCGTTGGGCATGAAGATTTCCGCATCGCCCCAGCGGCACTGGCGCGAGTTCCAGGTGTGATAGTCGCGGGCATAGACCACGCCGCGCACGCCCGAATGCGGGTTGTGCCAGTAGAACGGATTGCCGGTGCTGAACGACTGGTAGACGCCATAGGTATAGTGGCCCCGGTCGCAATCGTTCAGCGAGGCGCCGATGCCCGCGCCCAACAGGCCGCCGCCCAGATACCCATACGGATCCCCGTCGGTTACGGCCGCGCCGAAGATGGCGCCGATCAGGGCGCCGGCGATTACGGTGTCGCCGCGCGGACGGCAGAAGCTGTCCACATAGTTGAAGTTATGGCGCGAGTAATGCGTCGTGAAGCGGGTGTGGTAGCGCCAGTTGTTGCGCACCGGGTAGTGGTGGATGTGCCGGTAGACGACCCGCGTGCGCGGCGCGTGATGGCGGTGGTGCGCCGTGCGGTGGCGGTTCGACTGGTGACGGTGCTGGGTGTAGCGGTTCGATTGGTGGCGCTGACCCTGATACTGGCGGTGCGGCGCGCGCGAGCCTTGGTGCGACCGGCGCTGCTGGTGACCGGCCTGAGGACGGCGTTGCTGGCCGCCACGGGCCTGCGGACCACGCTGCTGGTTGCCACGCGCTTGCGGACCGCGCTGCTGATTGCCACGCGCCTGGCGCGAGCGATTGCGGTCAGTCTCGGTCACGTTCCGGTAACCGCGCTGCTGGCCCCGGCTTTCCGGCCCGCGCGTGCGGCTATCAACGGCCGGACGCACGCCGCCGCGCTGTCCCTGCCAGTTCTGGCCACGGGGGGTCTGGCGCGCGTCGCGGCGGTCAGGACGCTGGGCGCTCTGCAGCTGCCGGCGCGGCGGCGCGCTTTGCTGACGCTGCTGCGGCGGAGGTGCGCTGCGTTGACGCTGCTGAGGCGCGTTCTGGCCGCGCTGCTGCCGGGGCGCTGCGCGTTCGACGCGCCGGTCGGAGCGGTTGTTGGCGCCGCGCGACTCGCGCCGGGACTGACGCGGGGCGCTGCCTTGCTGGCGCCGGTTTTCCTGCCGCGCGCCGCGCCGCTCGCGATTGCGCTCTTGCGCCGACTCGGCGGCGCCATGGGCGGAGATGTTCGCGGTCGGGACCGCCATGAGCTCGGGAGCTGTGGCAAGGATCGCCGCCAGCGCCGTTGCTGCGAGGAGTTTGCTCATCATCGCGCAGGGCCTTTCTGTTCGGACGCCGGAACATGATCCGGCTGATTAACACACGTTAAGGAACACGACCTGACCTGAACATGAACGCTATGGTCATGTTAACTGTTCCTCCGCTTGACCGGGGCGCACGGCGGCGTCAGACACCGCGCCATGACCCGCAGACGCAAACCCGCCCCCGCGCCCCGGCGCCTGACCCTGACCGCGCAGAGCGTGGGCGCGCGCGGCGACGCTGTTCTGCCCGGCCCGGGCTATGCGCCCGGCCTTCTGCCTGGCGAGAGCGCCGAGCTGGAGGTGCGCGGCGAGCGCGGGCGTGTGCTGCGCCGTCTAAGCGACTCACCGGACCGCGTGACGCCCGCCTGCCCCGTGACCGAGCGCTGCGGCGGCTGTTCGGTGCAGCACATGGAGCTTGGCGCCTATCGCGCGTGGAAGCGGGGCCTGGTGGTGGAGGCGCTGCAGCGCGCCGGGGTCAGGGCCGAGGTCGGCGAGCTGATCGACGCCCATGGCGAGGGGCGCAGGCGGGCGACTTTTCACGCCATGAAGCTCGGCGGGCGGCTGGTGTTCGGCTTCATGGAGCGGGCGGGCGACCAGATCGTCGACCTCCATGACTGCCCCGTCGCCCACCCCGCTATCCGCGCCGCCATCCCCGCCCTGCGCAAGCTGGCGCAGGCCGCCGCCCACCCCAAACGCAAGCTGGAGATCGCCGTGGCGGCCAGCGATAGCGGCCTTGATGTCGCGCTGACGGGTGCGGACAAGCTGGATCTGGCCATGCGGGAAAGCGCGGCGGATAGCGCGGGGGATAATGGCTGGGCGCGGGTGACGATCAACGGCGATCCGGTGTTCAAAATCGCCGATCCGGTGGTCAAAACCGGCCCCGTTGTGTTGTCGCCGCCCCCTGGCGGGTTCCTGCAGGCGACGGCGGC
>JAIUMW010000286.1 GCA_022565365.1 Oceanicaulis sp. | reverse complement strand
CGGTGAGCGCGCAGACCTGGCGCTTGCCCGTCCGGATCAGCTCTGTGCGCACGCCGGGCAGGGTGAACACGATCTCGGTGGTGGGTTTGCCCCCCAGCAGGCGGTAGGCGAAGGAATTGCTCGACGGGGCGTGGGCCAGCATGGAGAAGCCGCGCTCCCCCGGGCCGAAGCGCTTGGCCTTCTCATGCATGGAGCGGCGAGACCGCCACCACCAGGCCCCGTGAACATAGGGCCCGTGGGCCGGGTCCATCAGGCCGATGACGGCGTGATCGGCATGGCAGTCGAAATCCATGGAAAACACAAGTTTCGGCCGGGCGTCAGCCCCGAAGCCCGGCGCCATTGGCGCGTCAAAGGCCGGCGCCTCGTCCAGGGTCAGGGCCGGGCCGTCTACGGGCGCATCCGACAGCCACAGCCAGATCAGCCCCTGCTGCTCCACCACCGGATAGCGGCGCACGCGGATCTTGCCGATGTCCACGCTCTGCTTCTGCGTCAGCGACGGAATGGCCGTGCAGGCGCCGTCCGCGCCGAAGCGCCAGCCATGATAGGGGCACTCCACCTCGCGCCCGCCTTCGGCCAGGCGCCCGCACGAGAGCGGCACGCCGCGATGCGGGCACAGATCGCGCACGGCGCAGGCCCGGCCCGTCTCGTCACGCCACAGCACCACCGGATGGCCGGCGATCTGGCGCGAAACCATGGCGCCGCGCTTCAGCTCGCGCGCCGGCAGGGCGAAATACCACAGGCGGTTCAGGAACGAAGCGTCAGCGTGCACGTGTCATCTCCACAGGCCGCACCCATGCAGCCCTGCAGAGCGCGTATCACCCTCGGCGCGTGCTGTCAGCCCTCGGGGTTAAGCGCGTAGCCGGCCGAGCGCACCGTACGGATCGGATCGCCCCCGCCCGCCTTGTTGAGCGCCTTGCGCAGCCGTCCGATATGCACGTCCACGGTGCGGGTCTCCACATACACGTCCGAGCCCCAGACCGCGTCGAGCAATTGCTCGCGCGAGAACACGCGGCCGGGATGCTGCATGAAGTAATCCAGCAGGCGGAACTCGGTGGGGCCCAGATGGATGTCCTGACCGCCGCGCACCACCTTGTGGGCCACGCGGTCTATGGTGATGTCGCCGGCCTGCACCGTGTCTTCGGCCAGGCCCGGACGGATGCGGCGCAGCACCGCGCGCACGCGGGCGAACAATTCCTTCATCAGGAACGGTTTCACGATGTAATCGTCCGCCCCGGTATCCAGACCCCGGATCCGGTCGGTCTCCTCGCCGCGCGCGGTGAGCATGATGATCGGCAGATTGCGGCTTTCCTGACGGCTGCGCAGGCGGCGGCAAACCTCGATGCCGGAGATTTTCGGCAGCATCCAGTCGAGCACCACCACATCGGGCTGGCGCTCTTCCACCAGCATCAGCGCCTCCTCGCCATCGGCGGCGACGGAGACCCGGAAGCCCTCTTTCTTCAGATTATACTGCAGGAGTTCGGACAGCGCGTCCTCGTCCTCGACGACCAGAATATGCGGCTGCATGGCGGCCCCCTCCTACGACGACAGTTCAGGACGCGGACCGCGCGGGCGCTCTGACGCCAGTTCGCGGCCGGTCACCAGATAGTGGATCACCTCGGCGACGTTTGTGGCGTGATCGCCGATGCGTTCCAGATTCTTGGCGATGAACAGCAAGTGCGCGCCCGGCCCGATCATGGACGGGTCATTGCCCATGGCGCGCACCAGCTCGCGGAACAGCGCATTGTAGTGCTCGTCCACATCATCATCGCGCTCCCACACCGCCACGGCGCGCGCGGTCTCGCCGGTAGCGTAGGCGTCGAGCACTTCATGCAGATGGCTCAGAACCAGCTTGCCCATCCGGTCCACCGATGCGGCGAAAGCCGTGGGCTCGCTGTCATTGAGCGTGGGCACGCGCCGGGCGATAGACTTGGCCAGATCGCCCACGCGCTCAAGATCGGTGACGATTTTCAACGCCGCGATGCACACGCGCAAATCCTGGGCGATGGGGTGGCGCAGGGCCAGAAGCCGGATGATCTTCTTTTCAATATCGCGCTGCATGGCGTCGACCTGAACATCGCGCGCGACCACGTCGGCGGCCAGATCCCCGTCACGGGTGGCGGCGGCTTCCAGCGCGTCCGAGACCAGGCTCTCTGCGAGCCCGCCCATGGCGGCGACATCAGCCGAGAGCTGTTCAAGCTCCTCGGAGAAGGCTTTGACGATATGCGGCGCCTTGACCTGATTGGTCATGAGCGAAGCCTTTCATTGGCCAGTTCCAAAGTCCGTTGCGAAGCGCTGCGTCCGGCCTAGCCGAAGCGCCCGGTAATGTAGTCCTGCGTGCGCTGGTCACGCGGGTTGGTGAAAATCTCCTCGGTGGGCCCGTATTCCACGAGCGCGCCAAGGTGGAAAAACGCGGTCATCTGCGACACCCGCGCGGCCTGGGCCATGGAGTGGGTGACGATGATCAGGGCGTAGTTCTCGCGCAGCTCGTCGATGAGCTCCTCGATGCGCGCCGTGGCGATGGGGTCGAGCGCCGAACACGGCTCGTCCATCAGGATCACTTCCGGGTTCACCGCAATGGCGCGCGCGATCACCAGACGCTGCTGCTGGCCGCCCGACAGCGATGTGCCCGGCTGGTGCAGCCGGTCGGCGACTTCCTTCCACAGGCCGGCCTTGGTCAGGCTGGTCTCCACGATGCCCGCCAGCTCGTCCTTGTTGGCGGCCAGGCCATGAATGCGCGGGCCATAGGCGACATTCTCGAAAATCGTCTTCGGGAACGGGTTGGGCTTCTGAAACACCATGCCGACGCGCGCGCGCAGCAGCACCGGATCAATGGAGCGGTCATTGATCTCCTCGCCGTCAATGCTGATCGAGCCGGTCACCCGGGCGGTATCGATGGTGTCGTTCATCCGGTTGATGCAGCGCAGGAAGGTGGACTTGCCGCAGCCTGACGGGCCGATGCAGGCCGTCACGGCGCGGTCGGGCATGTCGATGCGCACCCGGTCCAGCGCCAGCTCGCCACTATAGCGCACCGACAGATCACGCGCGGCGACCTTGATATCCATGCCCGCCGGGGCGGGATGGTACACCGTGGATGGTGCGGGGTGGGTGTCGTGGGCCATGGCTACCACCTGCGTTCGAACCGGCGGCGCAGATAGATCGCGACCGCATTGAGGCTGACCATCAAGACCAGCAGGACGAGGATCGCCGCGGCGGTGCGCGCTTCAAATGCGCGCTCGGCGGCCGACGACCAGAGGAAGATTTGCACAGGCATCACGGTGGAGGGCTCGGTGAAGCCCGACAGGACAATGTACGGGGCGTCGGCGATGAAGGCCACCATGCCGATCATCAAAAGCGGCGCGGTTTCGCCCAGAGCCTGTGCGAGACCAATGATCGAGCCGGTCAGAATGCCCGGCGCGGCCAGCGGCAGCACGTGGTGGAACACAGCCTGCGTCTTCGACGCGCCCACGCCCAGCGCCGCCTCGCGGATGGAGGGCGGCACGGCTTTGAGCGCCGCGCGCGAGGAGATGATCACCGTGGGCAAAGTCATCAGCGCCAGCACCACGCCGCCCACCAGGGGCGCCGAGCGCGGCATGCCGAACGTGTTGATGAACACCGCCAGACCCAGAAGGCCGAACACGATGGAGGGCACGGCGGCCAGGTTGTTGATATTCACCTCGATAAAGTCGGTGATGCGGTTTTTCGGCGCGAACTCTTCGAGATAGATCGCAGCGCCCACGCCAATCGGCACCGCCAGCAGCATGGTGACGAACATGGTCAGCACCGAGCCGATGAGCGCGCCCAGCACGCCGGCCAGCTCCGGCTCGCGGCTGTCGGCATACGTGAACAGCTCGGTATTGAGCCCGGCCGAGACCAGACCCCGATCGCGCAGCGCGTCGGCCATGGCGATCTGACGGTCGCTGATCCGGCGGCCCGCCTGGGG
>JAIUMW010000285.1 GCA_022565365.1 Oceanicaulis sp. | reverse complement strand
CGACGCCCAGAACTGGGGCGGCTGGCGGGTGCCAGGCGCCGAATATGACCGCGATCCGAACCGGATCGAGCAGCAGGCGCGCCTGATTGCACAAGGCCCCCGCCTGCTCGCCATCGCCGAAGCCCTCGCCCGCCTCGCCGCCGAGGACCCTGACGCCAGCCCCGAATGGGTCGCACTGGCGCGCCGGGCCAAGGATGTGGTGCGGGCTGTGAAGGCCCGTCCGGATTCCGCATCCGCCATAGCCGCCGAGTAGGCGGTCGGTCCGCCGCCGCCACGCCTCGCCGGTCTGACCGCCGCGTAACACTGAGTCTCAAAGGCGACACCGCGCCGTGATCGCGTATCCGCCCGTTTACCAAAGCTGGACGGCGCGGGCGGCAGCGCTTTACTTTCAAACCCATGATTCGCAAGCGCGCCGCCCCACGCAAACGGACCGGCCCGGCCAAGGCTGGCCAGAGCCTGCGCCGCGGCGCGTCGGCGCGGCTGGCGTTTGCGCTGGTGATGGGTTTTGTCATCGCCTTTGGCGGCGTCATCGCCATCAAGCTCTGGCAGGACTGGCGCTCGGCTGAAGCCGAGGTCGCCAGCACCCAGGCCCGATCCGCCGCCTTCCTCGCCGAGCGGGTATCCGGGCGCCTGGCTGAAGTGCGCAGCGCGCTGGCCATGGCGGCGGTGCAGCTGGAAACCCTCGCCCCGGAACACGCGGCCCGCCCCGCCCTGGAAACCCTGACGCGCTCGCCCTGGGTGGAGAGCGCGGCCCTGCTGCTGCCCGACGGCCAGGTGATCGCCACGCAGGAGGCGTCCGGCGAAGCGCTGCGCGCGGTGGCCGACGCGGCGCTCGCATCCGGGTCAGGCGCTCATGTTCGGGCGGGGACATCCGCCCCGCTGGCCATCGCCTACCCGGCGCGGCTGTCGGACGGCGCCGTCGGCGCGATCATGGCCCTTGTTGATCCGTCGGCTCTTTTGCCGCGGCGCACCGAAGGCGAGATCGCCCTCCTCACCGACGCGTCGGGGCGCCTGATCGCGGTGCAGCCCGCCGCCCCGTTCGAGGGTGCGCCGCTGGCGGCCGAACGGTTCGGGCTTGATCCGGCGGCGGTGGCGCGCATGGCCGAACGCGGCGGCGCCCTGCGCGGGGCGAGCCTGGCTGGCGCCGACAGCGTGTTGGGGGCCGCGGCCATCGCGGGCGCGCCGCTGCACGCCCTGACGCTGGGACCGGGCGCGGTGGACAGCGCGGCCTGGCGCCAGACGCTGTTGTTCAATCTTCTGCTGTTCGCCGCCACTTTAGGGGCCTCGGTGGCGCTGTTCCTGGTGCTGCACCGGCGCATGGGCGAGCTGAGCGTGACGGAAGGGCGCCTGCGCGAATCCCAGAACCGCCTGCACCTGGCCATGGAAGGCGCGCGCGTCGGGGTGTGGGACTGGGACCTGGACACTGACACGGTGCTGCTCACCGACTGGTTCGCGCAGATCCTGGGCCGCACCCAGGCCGAGGAAATGTCGGGTCCGGAGTTCCTGTTGTTGCTCAGCGAGGAGGACCGCAACCGCGTGCGCGCCGCCCTGCGCAGCGCGGCCCAGTCCCATGATGTGGATGTGGAGGTGCGCGCCGCCCAGCTGCCCGTCTGGCTACAGATGCGCGGACGGGTCATGGCCGGGTCGCGCCGGCTGGTGGGTGTGGCCATCGACATCACCGAGCGCAAGGGCGCCCAGGCCCGCGTCCAGGCCGCTGAGACCCGCCTGCGCGCCGCGCTGGAATCCATGACCGAGAGCTTCGTGCTGTGGGATTCCCGGCGCCGGCTGGTCCTGTGGAACCGCAAGTTCCGCGATTTCTTCGGCCTGTCTGACACCGCCCTCAAGCCGGGCATGGGATATGCCGATGTCGAGGCGCTGGCGGCGGGCGCCATCAAGAAAGTGCATGACGTGTCCACCGGCGAATCAAACGATCTGGAGCTCGCCGACGGGCGCTGGCTACACTATTCCGAACGCCGCACCGCCGATGGCGGCCTGGTCAGTGTGGGCGCCGACATCACCGCGCTGAAAACACAGGAAGCCGCCCTGCGCGACAATGACCGGGCCCTGCGCGGCACGGTGGAGAACCTCAAGCGCAGCCAGGCCCGCGTCGAAGAGCTTGCCAGCGCGCACCAGCAAGAACGTCTGCGGGCCGAGGAGGCGAACCGGTCCAAGTCCGAATTCCTCGCCAACATGTCCCATGAGCTGCGCACGCCGCTCAATGCGATCAACGGCTTTTCCGAGATCATGGCCGGGGAAATGTTCGGCCCCCTCGGCGACGAACGTTACAAGGGCTATGTCACTGACATCCTTAGCTCGGGCCAGCACCTGTTGCTGCTGATCAACGACATTCTGGACATGTCCAAGATCGAAGCGGGCAAGATGCAGCTGCAGCCCGAAGCGGTCCATCCCGCCGAGCTGATCGAGCAATGCGTGCGGATCATGCGGGCGCGCGCCGACGAGAAATCCATCGACCTGATCGTGGAGGCCGCCCCCCTGCCCGAAATCGAGGCCGACCCGCGCGCGCTCAAGCAGATCATGCTCAATCTGATGGCCAACGCTGTCAAATTCACCCCGGAGGGCGGTCAGGTGAAGGTGCGCGGCTTTGATGCGGCCGACGGCGTGGTGCTGCAGGTCGCCGACACCGGTATCGGCATCCCCACCGATCAGCTGCCGCGCCTGGGCCGGCCGTTTGAACAGATCGAAAGCCAGATCGCCAAGAGCCATCAGGGTTCAGGCCTGGGACTGGCCCTGTCCAAATCCCTGATCGAGCTGCATGGCGGCACGCTGCGCATCGATTCAGTGCTGGGCAAGGGCACGACGGTGTCCTTCACCCTGCCATCGCGGGTCCAGCCTTCAACGCCTGCAGCTGAACAGGCGCTGGCGAATTTACAGGCAGCTGGCAGCGCCTAATTGGCCCAGCCCGGCCGCAGTTTCACACCATAGCGCTGACCATCAAAACCGGTGAACAGCTCCTGCGCGCCGGGATGGCCCACAGCGCCGTTATGGGCGTCGGGCAGCAAATTCTGCTCGGACACATAGGCGGTGTAGTAGCTCTGCTCATTCTCCGCGAGCAGATGATAAAACGGCTGCTCCTTGGCCGGGCGGATCGCCTCGGGAATGGACAGCCACCAGTCCTCGGAATTGGCGAACTCGGGATCAACGTCGAAGATCACGCCCCGGAACGGAAACAATCGGTGGCGCACGACGTCGCCGGGCGCAAATTTCGCCTGTCTGAGCGGCTGGTCGTTCATGGACATCGCGTGGGCCTCCCTCCTCTACAAGTTAGGCGATCCGCCGCCGGGTTCCAGACCCCGGCGCCGTGCGCAGTTACGCTGCGCGCGAAGCGTGTTATCGTTGCGGCCAATTGAAGACAGCGCTGCGACGGAATGCTGAGGGCTGCGCCCCCGCCAATGGCGGCGCGCCGCGATCCCGCCGCCCGCATTTAGGATTTGGAGACATGGCGAAGGATGCCGCCGGGGCCGAATCGCCCAAGCCGCGGCCGGATGGGGCCCACCGCCGGAGGTCCGCCGACCCGGTCTACGGCGCAATCGACTTGGGCACCACCAATTGCCGGATGCTGCTGGCGTGCAAGACACAGCACGGATTTCGCGTCATTGACGCCTATTCGCGCATTGTGCGCCTCGGCGAAGGCCTGTTGTCCACCGGCCAGCTGTCCGAACCGGCCATGACCCGGGCGCTGGAGGCGCTGAGCGTGTGCGCCGACCGGCTCAAGCGCCGCAATGTAACGCGCATGCGCGCCATCGCGACCGAGGCCTGCCGCGTCGCAATCAATGGTCCGGAATTTCTCGCCCGCGCCAAGGAACTGACCGGGTTGGATCTGGAGATCATCACCGCCGAGGAAGAAGCGCGCCTGGCCGTCCAGGGCAGTCTTGATCTGCTCGACCCGGAGCATGACGCGGCCGTCGTGCTTGATATTGGCGGCGGCTCGACGGAGCTGTGCTGGGTGGATCTG
>JAIUMW010000284.1 GCA_022565365.1 Oceanicaulis sp. | reverse complement strand
TATGTGAACATGGCTTCAGTATTTTAAGGATTCCAAACATTCCTCTTAGCTGTCAAATTCCAACGTCCAGGCATCGACTTTGGTGTTGTCGCAACTGATACACTGTTTACCTTCAAAGGCATAGAAAAGGCCTAAGGGCTCTCTTTTCCTTATTAAGGTGCGCATACTACCTTCAGTAATTCTTTTGGGTGTGAATAGCGTGTTTGCAAAGCGCTTTTGTATGTCACCGAATGAATTCAGCGAGGAGCGCCCGGTTCTGCGTTGGTCTTGGCCGAAAGATTCTAACCGGAATTCAAGGTTTTCTAAGGATTGAAAAAGGTTCTCTCCGTTTTCTCTTTTGCCCAATTCATATTTTGCAATCCTTAATGATTCGGCTAAAATGATGGCTTCGTCTTTTGTGATCATGATTCCGTCTGTTTTAAAGGTGAGGATTGCTTCAGTAGTTTTTTCCATGCTTGTAGGGTCTTGTTTTATTGTAGCGCAGCTTCAGCTCTACGTGCTTTTGAATGTCGATATTCAAGGCGCCTGACAGGTCTAGGATGCGGATAAGCGCATCGGCCAATTCATCTTCGAAAGTGTCTTTTACATTTATCTTGAAAATCTTTGTGAAATGGTGATCATCCATAAGGTGATTACTTTTTTCAGCCTCTTCGAAATAGGAAATATTGGCGTGAAGATCGTTGCGGTCTGCTTCCAGGGCTTCGCAAAGCTCGCTATTTACTAGCATGAGTTTTTCTGCAACACTGGTTGATTTATCATAGAAGCCTTTTGCTTTGTTGGCTTCGTGTACTTGCTTTGAAAGTCTTGTAAGATCCATAAGAATAAGATTTGCGGTAAAACAAAAAACACCACTCACCCCAGGTTATGGGGAAGTGTGAAATCGCCAAGTGGAAAGGGTGAGTGGTGCGGTGTCTAACCAAAAACTATGTGTGAACAAAAACTGAATACTACCTCTTTTGACGATTTCACGCTGCAAATATATTTCAATAATCTGAAAAAACAAATAGTATTTTTTATTTTTTTGAAATTTGAATTTGTATTTAAGTGTTTGGTTTTTTTAATAATTCACATTTAAACAGTTATTTAGATCTAGTTACTAAGGTGTAACTAAGGTTTCAGTAAAATGAAATTTTTACATAAAAAACTTTTATACAGAATTGAATTTTAGTATATTATTGCAATGACAAATAAATCCAAGGGTGTAGTTCTATGCACTCATTTTAAGAAATGGTGGCTGATAAGGTGCAGGTCAATCGAAAGAAAGACTGGTAGACCCTTGGTTTATTTGTCACACCTAAGTCAGCTGCCGCCCTTAAAACCTTTTCCCAATGACAAAGAAAGGCAAGAGTATACAAAAGAGTGGGGGCAAAGCTCCCGAAAAGTTCATTGAACACAATGGCCATCGGTACATGTTGACGCCATCGCTACGGTTTAAAAATCTAGCGGAGGAAGAAGATGTAAAGCTATGTGTCCTCACAACTGAAGCTGTAAAAGCGCTATCTAGGTTGCCAAAGGCAACGCTTATCATCACAAGTTGCGCGCTGAAGCTTGCGTCTGGTCATTCACTAAGCGAAGATCAAAAAAGCGATATGAATAAAGCTTTAGCTAGCTTACACGACGCCAGTAGCCGGTGGCAAAATATAGAAAGTGTAAACGCTGCAATGGGCATCTTTGATCCACCAGTGAGTACAGAGCCGTATTTTGTGCAGCTTTAAATTTTTACCACAACAACAAAAGACCCCTTTCCATATGGTAAGGGGCCTTTTCTTTAAAACAAGATATAATGGATCGTGAGAAGTATGTTTCCGAATTAATCAACTCAATTAACAAGGAATTACAGCCTAAAGACTATGGAATAACGAAAGAGTTCTTTGATGAAACAAAGGAATTGGACGACTTACAGTTTCTTAAAGCCTTTAAAGATCGTTTCCCTATTATTCTTGAGATGATGGAAATTGAGCGGTTTAAAGCCATTACTGAAACAAGAAGCAATACCAAGTTTATCAAGGACTTTATAATTGCCATAATCATCATAAACCTAATTATTGCCGTTGGCTTTGGCTTGTCCCTCAATTAGTACTTTCTTAATTTCAGGCTTCAAAGCCTTCATTACACCATCTACCAAAGCATCGGTAGGGTTGCCGAACCAATCATGTGATCCTTTGGCCGCGTACATGGTGAAGCAACCTTTGGCGCCGTGGTAGTGGAATGATTCCACTACTTGCGTTTTCAGTTCTACTTTCTCCAGGGCTTTTTCAATTTCTTCTTTCATGTGCTTGCTTTTGATAGGTGGTGCCTCGGTAGGCGTCATTCACACAGCTTTGGTCTACTTTGCCCTTCAGGCACTGGTAGCGCATTTCTAGATAGTGCCGGTCGGCATCGTTTTGCGGTTTGTACTTTCTGAAAAACTCGTACAAATTCAAATGTTTGTCTGCTTTCATTGGTCCTGTTTTTTAACTTTGACAATATGGGGATGACTGTGCGTGTACAAAAAGACTTTTCTGTCCTCTATATTTTTCAGCAGCTTTGGAATGTTGGTTCGCTTGTTCAAGGCTATGAGCTCCCATTCCGGGTTGTGGACCACCAGAAGAATCAGTCCAGGAATCAGGAATCCTTTTTTATCTCCATGCTGATAGATCAGTATTTCCGTGTCGCGCACCTCGGTTAGTACCTGCGAAGCCAATTGCGGACACTCCTCAGCCGCAAAGCAAATGATGGCCGATTTTGGCGCTTTTTCCTCGTTTTTGGTTGTTGTATCACTCATGATTTTATTATTGCGTTGGTTTTTAATAGTTTACATTTTTCAGAAAAAAAATTCATCGCCTCGCGTTATAGTGAAATCGGCATTTCAGTTTCGGACACTTCGGACACGCCTCACTTTCAGTGTCCTAACCCTTAAAAAGGGTTGAAAAGGTGTCCGAAGGTGTCCGAAACTCAAAATGCTTTCGGACACCTTCGGACACTTTCGGACAAGCTTTCGGACACTCTTTTTTTAATTAATTCACTTGTTTTTAATAGTTTAACTATGGTGTCCGAAGTGTCCGAAATCCAAAACGCTGTTTTGAAAATTTTTTCTCTTTTTTGCTTTGAAAAAAAAATGGAATTCGCTTTTGCTGCCGCAGCTGTTTCTTTGATCAAAGGGTGGCAGGGAAAAGAGAAAAACCATTTTTTGGTTTTCAATGATTGGGGTTAAAAATCGGGTTCGTTGTCGTCGTCGCTAAAGGAAAGCCCGTCAGGCGTTTTGTTTTCGGTTTCTTTTTCCTCCAGCACATCTTTCATAATCAATCCCATTTCATCTAATTGGAAATTGATGGCGTCTTTTACCTCTTGGCCGATGTAACCAATAGAATTAAGGTCTATGACATAAGCAGACGTTTTTGTTCCTTCTTTACCTTGGCCAATGCGTACGCTGCTCTTTTCTTGCATGAAGCCCTCGTTCTTCTTCAGTACATCTTGCATACTTGCCTTTCCTGGTGCGTTTTCGTGGTACTGGCTCCACCATTGGCGCTGTATCTTGTTGTACACCATAGTAAAGTTGAAATACAGCGTATTGCCATCGAGCTTGTAATCACGGTGAATGAGAAGCTTGTCGTCCTTTGTGCCGCGCATAGATGCCAGGAAACAATCCCACCACCGGTTGATGACAGATGCGGAGTTGAGTTTCCGGACCTGTTTTTCCACGCCAATAGCGAAGTGATCTAACGCATCCTGCATGCTGAAGGGGAAAAACACAATATCCTTGAACAGCTGGTAGAAGGCAATTAGCACGCTGATGTTGGAGATCAATCGCGAAGGCGCATCTTGCATACGTTCATTGAGCGTGTTTTTAGCTTCGCGAAACAATCGCTGAAAATTGTCCTGGACAAAACCTCTGTGCCGAATGAGGTCATCTACGAATTGAGAAAGGCCTTGGGCGGTCATATCGGCCAATTGTTCATAGGCCTTGTTTTCTTCCTCGGAAAAAGACGTTTTTGACAT
>JAIUMW010000283.1 GCA_022565365.1 Oceanicaulis sp. | reverse complement strand
CGCATTCCTTGGGGAATGGCATGATATCCTGAACAAATACAGCTTCGAACTCCCGACGCCGGACATGTTCCTGCTCGCGGCTTGACCGATATGCGTCAAGAGTGATCCCGGGTCGTCAGCCGACATGGTCTGGGCTTGAGCGCATTTAGCGCCGACTCGCACCCCCTGTCCTCAATGTGAGGCCAATTTTTTGTTCTGGGGCCAGGGCAACGACACCATCTCTTTTTCAGCGACAGAGAAACCCGAACGCTTCCATTCAGCCGCCGTGTCGAGACCACACCTGATGGCCAGACAAACTGTTCTATCGCATAAAGCTGGCCCGCTCGGGCCCGCTGAATTCCTTAACCCTGCCCTTTCGGTGACTTCACCGAAAGGGCCATGACTCTCAAAGGATCTCCCCCATGACACCACCTACCAATTTTTTCGCCAGCTATGCCGAGGAGTTGGAAGCCTCCGAACGGCAGCTTGCGGCAGCACGTTCTGAACTTCGCGTAGACCTGCTTGCCTTGGGCGCCAAGCAAGTCGAAGTAGAATTCGAGGGCTATGATGATGACGGCAATGTTGAAGCCATTTTGGTCAGCCCGGCCACCGTAGAAGTCACAAAAGAGATGCTTCGTCGCCTCGAAGATTTCGGTTGGGAGTTTGCACTCTTCTTCTTCTCAGGCCTTGAAATTGGTTGTGGATCATTTGGTTCTTTCGAATGGGCCCTCGAGACCGATAGGATCGACATCAACTGTTGCCTGCGCGACGAGGAAGTGGAACCCGAAACATTGGAGAATGTGTGACATGGCTCATCCGCTCCATCACGCTGAAAGTTCTGCGCGCCGTTTCGGCGGAATCGCGGACGATTATCAGGCGATTCACAGCTGGTTCGATGTTATCCGGACAATCAAGCTGTTTTTGTTCTCCTGGCCGGGGTTTGTCGTGGTTGTCCATAGGAGGGCCCCCGCCGCCCGCGTAGCGCGGATACGCGCGCAGCGGAGCGGGCGGCGGGGAGGTACCTGTGGGCTACCGCGACATTTTGCGTGCCCCTTCGACTGTCTGCCTGACCTCCTCGGCCGCGTCTGCGACTGGCTCGCCCAGTTCGGCGAGAAGCTGTTCGATGCGGGAGGCTATTCCTGAATGCCGTTCGATCTCTCGTGTCCAACCGCGGCAACGCGCATCTTCCGTCAGATTGAGTGCGAGGCGATGGCGCGCTCGCAGCCTCGGCGCATAAGATCGGGTGGTGACGAATTTGGCACAGTTCAGATAGAGGTCGCATTCACAGGGACCTTCTTCCGGCAGCCGCAGACAATGGCCGAGTTCAAGCTCGGTCTTCAGGAAGTTGCACTTCAGCCAATCGATCGTGCTTTGCGGCAGGCGCTGATTGCGGATGATCTCTGCCGCGGGTCCGGCGATGGGCGCATCGGGTTTCAACACGGCCTGATAGTCGGCGAGCACCGCTTCATCGCTGACACGGATATACACCATCGACATGTGCGGGCTTTGATGCCCAAGCACGTCCATGATCGTCTGCATCCGCGCCCCGCCTTCGGCGAGTTCAGTTCCGACCGTGTGGCGGAAGCGATGTGCGGAGATGAGGTTCTGCCCTTTCCCATCGACCAGGCCGAGTCGGTGAGAGATGTCTTTGAGGCGATAATTGAACAGATAGTCGGGCGAGATTGCGACGCCGCGGCGGTAGAAGAGCAATTTGACGTGTTGGCCAGTTCGGGCATCTGGAACCGGGCGTTCGTCCGACTTTGCGCGCAGGGCGATCACCCTGCGAAGAGCGTCGGCAGCTTCGGGGTGAAGCGGCACAAGCCGCTCCCTGTAAGTCTTTCCTGCAGGAATGCGCAGCCGTGGCGTTCCGTCGGGATAGGCATCCAGGCAGTCGACGGGCAATCTTGTGATCTCTGTTCGACGAGCACCGGACCAACGCGCAGTCAGGATTGCGGCGCGCTGAAAATCACAGGCCAGCTTGCGGACCTCTTCCATCAGGGGGCCAAGCTGTTCGGCGGGGATATACCGAGGGAGGCGCTGCGGAAGGCGGGGAAGATCACGTGTATTCAGAACCGGTCGCGTCGGGAAATCTGGCCATTCCCAGGCGGCACCCTCGCCGAGGAACTGTGCAACATGAAGCGCACGGGATCTCTGGGCGGTAATCGAAAATGTACGCTTGGTTCTGGCGCCGACTTGGCTCCTAAGATCGATCAAGAAGGCGGTCATCACCTCGGACGTGATATCCGCGAACCTCTCGATGTTCGGATCGTAGCGAACCAGAAAGTCGATAAAGCGGCGAAGCGACACGGCGCAGTGGTCGACCGTCACCTTGGCAAGGCTGGTGCGCTTGATCTCCAGCCAGCGCTCGATGAAAACACCCATATTCGGCCTCGGATAGACATAAGGCCTCCGCTTGTCGGCGGTCATGCGCGGTCGCGCGATGCCGTTGCCGAGGTGGTGCAGGACAAGCTGTGTCTGTCGGACATAGCGGTGCCAGAAATGGGCGGTCGTCTTGGCCTTCTGCGGGTCGTAGCCATGGAAGCGCTTCATCAGGGAAGACGCCGCATATGCAGAAATTGCATCGTTCAACAGGTCAAGATCGTCAGAAGTGATGCGTTCAGGCGAGCGTATGCCGGCATGCAGCGCGATCCGGGAAACCACCCAGATGGACGACCCCTGTGGCGTCGTCTGGCGATACCCCATCGCTTTCTGTCGTTTGCGGAGATCCGGAATGCCCAGATCGATGCCCAGGTGATTTGCGAGTTGGGCGGCATACATGGGCGAAATCGACAGGAGGAACCCATAGTCGAGACGCAGGCGGTCCGTGAAGGCGAGGTAGTAGAGATATTGCCGCGCCCAGAACGAGGCGGGATGTTCGGGTGTGAAGGCGGATGTTCCGTGAAGTCGGCCGAGCCGAACCTCAAGCGGTTGTTCGCACCAAAGAGCGAGATCGGGAAAGGCGGCGACAAACTCTCGGCGTTGAGCGATATAGCGGTTCTTCATATAGCGGGTCATGTCGAGGCTGCAGATGAATGTGCGGTATTCCTCCTCCTCGCAATGCGACGGCGCGATATCAGTTGGAAAGGTCCGCAGGGCAGTCGGCAATGAAATTGTCATGGCTTCAGCCCCATCGCACGGCTGTACTCGGCGAGTACCGTGGCGTCGGACACGCGTGTATAGATGCGTGTCGATTCCGGTGATGCATGCCCGAGCCGGCGCTGAAGGGTCAGCTCTCGCATGCCTGCTTCCCACATGCGGGTGGCATGGGTATGCCGCAGCGCATGCGGTGAGACGCCGGGAGATTTGATCCCGGCCCGCTTTGCCGCACGTGCAAAAGATTTGGCGAGCGCGGCATAGGACAAGGGCTCAGATCGCCTCGTGCCGTTTCCGCCGACCAGAAAGATGAACGGCGTGTCTGTCTCGCGGGGACGGTCGCGCATGACATAGGCGCTGATGGTATCGAGGGCATGCCCGTCATGCAGGTCGACGACACGCTCGACGCGTGACTTTCCGCGTGCCCCTTTCGGGTGATCATCGCGACATCGGACGGTCACGCGCCGCCGCCCATAGGCAATATCCTCGAGATGCAAACTGAGTGCTTCTCCTGGCCGCAGGCCGCCATGAAGCATCAGGAGCACAAGGGCGCGATCGCGCAGGCTGGTCAGCTCGGCGAGGAGACGCTCGATTTGGTCGTCGCTCATCGGACGAGGCAAGCGGCGAACGCTGCGGACACGGATAACGCGCACACTCGCTGAGCGACGGGAAGTGCCTTCAAAGAACGGTCGGTGCCGATCGGTGACTGAAGGCTTGTTGATACTCTTGCTGAGCCGCATCGGGTTCGGCGGGGCCAGCGTTCCCGCGATGATCGCCCAGTCGCAGAACGCCGACATTGCGGCCAGCGCTCGATTGACCGTTGCCGGTGACAGCCGATCCGGGCCAGGCGCCGATGCGGACCGGACGGGGCGCAGATCGATCCGGTGGTGCAGGGATGGGTGCCGATCGACGGCCTTCCT
>JAIUMW010000282.1 GCA_022565365.1 Oceanicaulis sp. | reverse complement strand
GCCAATCAGGTGCCGCCGAAGACCGGATTGGGCAAGGCCATTGCCTACACCCTGAAGCACTGGGCTGGACTGACCGTCTTCACAGAGAACGGCGCGATTCCCATCGACAACAACGGTGCCGAGAACGGCATCCGGCCTTTTGTAGTCGGTCGCAAGAACTGGTTGTTTGCCGACACACCGAGTGGCGCGACAGCCAGCGCCCGCTGGTATTCGATCATCGAGACCGCCAAGGCGACAGGCCTGAAGCCTTACCGTTACCTGCGGTACCTGTTTGCATGGCTGCCCGCGGCACAGACAGACGACGAGATCGATCAGTTGATGCCTTGGCGTGTCAGCCAGTCAGACCTGGACGCAGGTGCAGTTACCTGATCGCTTACGGTCATCCAGGCGGAAGTTGACCTGATTCCCGCATAAACCACGGTACAAAGCTCAAACCCACCCCTCACACAGAGGGGTGGGTGTCATTTTTGGGGTTGAGAAGCCTTCCTTCTCCAACACGGTATGCAATGATCTTTGCTTCGGTGCTATGCGAGCAGGGCCAGATGAGAAAGAAGGCGGAGCGCAGAATACGCTGGCTGGTGGTTTGCAAAACTTGCGGATTATCGGGGAAGGATGTCCGCCAACGCCCATGGCAAGCAGCACTGGCTTGGAACGAGATCAACCTGGGGACTCAAGACTACAGGAAACTGCCACTGCTAAGCCAGAAGACGAAAGCAGATACAACCAGCATCACTAGAAGAGTGATAGATATATCTCCAATACGAGCCATCAATCTCTTGCCATACCAACTACTACGAATCCATCATCAGGAAAACCCATACCTGCAATGCAGACAATGGAACCCTCTAGCACTCTGCGAGATCCCACTCTCTCGATATTCTCAGGGGAGATTAAAAATACATGGCTTCGACCACTGTCCGCGCGAATTTCACCGCCCCATACATCAGAACCCATACGCACGAAACTGGTAATCCGCCCCCTCACAAACCCAAGCAGGTCTTCTTGCCCCGCGAAATCAACAAAGTTCCTTACATCGTCGCAGGTTCCAATGTTCTCGCCCAGCCGTTGCAATTCCGCATAATGTTCGGCTTCTTCGGGGGTTAGGTCACTGGCGGATACTGTTGATGTCCCACCTCCCTCGGCACCCCGCTGGGCTTGCTCTATACTCCTCTCGCTCTCATCAGATCCGGAAAAGATCGATCCAAGGACGACAAGTCCCACCACCACAATTAAAACAAGTACGAGCTTGTCAGATTTGGTATTGTTCTTTGAATCAGGCATTCTTTGTCCCATGCAAAACACTACACCTAACGGCTATTAGGAGCTTTGCTGCAAACGAGCATCTGCTCGAACTTAGTGAAGATCGAACTGCATAACCCCGGCGACTCTCCCGTTTTCTAGCTGAACCTGCATCCCTGATCCGTCACCGTTGGTCCATACGAGTGATCTATGCTCGCCCCCGTACATTCTCATGGAGCTTTCATCGGTATACTGGATTCCAACCGCACGGACGACCTCATCGTACGTCATCCCTTCTTTTACTTTTCCGTAATGTTCAATTGTTACCCGTTCCCGATGCTCAAGCCCAAGTTCATCACACCCACTGAGCAAAACAACAAGCACAATCCCCACAGCCAATATCAAACTACGATTCATAGTTCATGCCCCGATAAAAACTAGAAAGCAGTCCAGACGATCATAAATATCCAAGCACTCAGAATAAACATCAGGATCTTGTTTCCGATGCTATATTTATGAACTTGACCATTGCGCTGATAGTAAAAGTCACTGACCAAAAGCATGACCATTAGGACGGGAGTGAGTAAAAAGAAAAGTAACCACGCGAACCACGTTTTTTTGTACCACGGGACCTCTGCATATGACGAGTACGGTATTTCCTCCTTTGATGTCACACCTTGAGGAGCACCACACCCTGGGCATGTTTGCGCAGTCTCATGAATCTCTTTTGCACAGCCTCTACAATAGACCATAGACATTATTTTATTCCTCACCGATCAATAGCAACAGCAACCATTACAAAGCCATCCTCAGGGAGTCCCAAGCCGGCAATACAAACACCTGCTCCCTCCAAACGACGTACCGTTCCAGCCCTTTCCATGGTCTCAACAGAAGCGAAAAATAGGAGATTTTGGCCATTATCTATTTGCAAACTTCCTCCCATCACCCCCGTATCAATCTCCTTAAGCCAAAGTATTCTCCCAGTCGCGTAATCTACTGGTACGTCTCTAGCCCCCACCGCATAGAGTCGCCTCACCTCGTTGCAGCTGTCGATGTCACCACCCATCTTTTTTAGGTGAGCGTAATGATCAACCTGTCCCGGGAGCAGATATGTATATTGGTTGCCCGATGGTTCAACAGCATCGGCACTGAGTCCATTTTGGCCATCTGCCCGAAGCAAACCAAGGCCAGGCAGCAAAAAGTAACTACCGATAATGACCGTCAATATGACTGATGCTGATATTGCCCCCAAGACTTTCTTGTTTACCTTTGATCTGAACATCCCCCCCATCAATCACCCCATGATTTTGCTTTATAAATGGAATCAACACTGCGATTACATACGCTAACTGGTTATCCTATGACAGCTTGGCAATTGCAGCAATATTTTTCCGTTAGACGGTGTCCGCAGCTGTACCCATAGAACATTTGTTAGAGCGGGTTGCCTGATGATGTAGTAGCTAACGGCCGAACAGTGGGGATTGGGGGGTCAAGGCTGCCCTCTCCGGCGTGCTGCGAGCATTGAGTGAGCTTCGACCGGCCCGGGAGATGGGAAATCGCTGCTTATTCAGCAACCTATGAGTGCTGCGTCTCAACACCCCCCCAGATCTGGCGCGTGGACTTCCCGCTGCAGACGGATATTCATGTCGACGGCACTGTTAGGGAAACGCTGATCAATTCCCCTCAAGGGAGCCGTCAGCGGTCCGGTATGGGATAATGGCAGCATAGCCAGCAGCCAAGGGATGTCATCATGAAGCAGGTCAGCTTTTCGGATGTGGAGTTCGCTGGGAAGCGCAGGCTCACCCGGAGGGAGAAGCTGCTTCAGGAACTCGATCAACGGGTGCCGTGGACGGCGTTGGTGTCGGAGATCCATCCGTTCTACCCGAACCCGAAGGGCGCTGGCCGTCGGCCGATCGGCATCGAAACGATGCTGCGCATGTATCTGGTGCAGCAAGTGCTGGGCCTGTCGGACGAAGGTACCGAGGATGCGGTCTATGATTCGCAATCGGTGCGGCAGTTCGTGGGAGTCGATCTCAGCCGCCAGGGTGCGCCGGACGCCACAACGTTGTTGAAGTTCAGGCGCCTGCTGGAGACCCACGGCCTGACCAAGCGTATGTTCGATGCGATCAACGCCGAACTGGCTGATCAGGGGCTGTTTCTGCGCAGTGGCACGGTGGTCGATGCCACACTGGTCGCGGCGGCTCCATCGACGAAGAATCGCGCCAAGGCCCGTGATCCGGAGATGAAGCAGACCAAGAAAGGGAATCAGTGGCACTTTGGGATGAAAGCCCATATTGGCGTCGATGCGGCAACGGGATTGGTCCATAGCGCGACGGTGACTGCGGCAAGCGTTGCTGACGTGACCCAGGTGCACCGGCTGCTTCACGGATCGGAAAGCGTGGTCCACGGTGATGCGGGGTACACCGGCGCTGAACACCGTCCGGAAGTCCAGGATCGAAAGGACGTGACCTGGCTGATCGCGGAGAAGCGCCATAAGCTCAAGAACCTGCCTGAATGGTCGTCTCTGCGAAAGGCCCTGGAGCGGATGGAAAGCAGTCTGGCCAGTCGCCGCGCGCCGGTTGAGCACGTGTTCCATGTTGTGAAGTGCAGATTCAAGCATCGCAAGGCTCGCTATCGCGGTCTGGCGAAGAACGGTGCGCAGATGTTCACGCTACTCGGGCTCGCAAATCTGTTGCTGGCAAAGCGATGGACGGCATCGACGTAGGAGACGTGCGCCTAGAAGCCCGATATCTCGGGCTTCTGGGCACCGAAAACCAACG
>JAIUMW010000281.1 GCA_022565365.1 Oceanicaulis sp. | reverse complement strand
TGCACCTTCCACCCATTCATGGGCTATCCCGCCTACAAGGCCATCGCCCATCTGCCGCTGGACGCGCGCGTGCGCGAGATGGCCAAACCCGCGTTCAAGGCCGAATTGCTGGCGCAAAAATCCGACAAGCTCGCCGGCCCCGGCTCGTCCGTGCCGCCCATCGCCGATCTGTTGATCGAGAACATGGAGTTCGTCGCCGGAAAGCTTTTCACCCTGTCCGATGATCCCGACTACGAGCAGCCTCTGGACCGCTCCATCGGCGCGCGGGCGCAGGCGCGCGGGGTCAGCGTGTGGGAGGAGCTCTATGACACGGTCATCGCGCGCGAGGGGCGCGAGCTGATCTACATGCCGATCTATAATTACACCGAGGGCGATTACGCCAATGTCCACGCCATGCTGACCCATCCCCTGGCCATTCCCGGCCTGTCCGATGGCGGCGCCCATGTGGGCACGGTGTGCGATGCGAGCTTTCCCACCTACCTCTTGAGCTACTGGACCCGCGACCGCACCCGGGGTCCGCGCATCGAGATGGCGCGCGCCGTACAGATGCTCACCGCCGACACAGCCGATTATCTGGGCCTCGGCGACCGGGGGCGGATCAGGCCGGGCCTGAAAGCCGACCTCAACATCATCGACCCCAAGCGCCTGCGCGTCCACGCCCCCTACCTGGTCCAGGACCTGCCCGCTGGCGGCCAGCGCCTCCTGCAAAAGGCCGAAGGCTATCGCGCGACGATTGTCTCGGGCGAAGTGGTGGTGCGCGATGATGAGGTGACGGAGGCCCGCCCCGGGCGCCTGGTGCGGTCCGGGCAGGTGATGGCTGTGGCGGCGGAGTAGGTGGGGGAATTGAACCAGCCTGTCTTCCCGGCCGACCGGAGGGAGAGCCGGGATCCATCCACCAGACCGCGCCGCCGCCTGGACAGCTGAAACGGCAGGGGATGGGTCCCGGACAGCCGCTTCGCGGCTTCCGGGAAGGCAGAGTGGGCGTCAGCTCAACAACGCCCCGCAAATCGCCTCCAGCCCGGCGCGGTCCACATCGTCGAACGCGTTGACCTCCGTCGAATCCACATCCAGCACCGCGGCGAGCGAACCGTCGGGCGCAAACACCGGCACGACGATTTCCGAGCGCGAGCGGGAATCACACGCGATATGGCCGGGGAAAGCTTCGACATCGGCCACGATCAGGGTCTCGCCCGACGCCGCCGCTGCGCCGCACACGCCCTTGCCGAACGGGATGCGCAAACAGCCGAGCGTGCCCTGATAGGGGCCCACCACCAGCTCGCGCGGCTTGTGCGGGTCCACCACATAAAAGCCGGTCCAGAAAAAGCGCGGCGCGAAGGCGTGCGCCAGCAGGCACGCCGCCGTGGCGTACCGCGCTGTGGCGCTGGTCTCTCCGGCGGTGACCGATGCGATCTCGCGGGCGAGGCGCTGATAGGCCTGCGCGCGGGTTTCGCCTTCGGGCGCGGTGCTCATTGCTTCGGCCATGGGACAGCTCCTCATTGATGGGCGGCGTGCGCCCTGAGATAGGCGCGCGATGGCGCGCGCGCACCGTCAACGCGCAGCTCGAACATTACCGCCACAGCCCCCGCCATTGTGCTTTTTGCCTTGTATGACTAGAAATAGGCGCGATTTCACAAGGCCGCGATGACGCGGCGATAAAGCCTGAGGGAAAGCTCATGAAAACCCATCTGTATCTGGGGGCCGCCGCCGCCGCCCTGCTGCTGGCCGCCTGCGATCCTGCTGACCAGACCCCGCCGGCTGCGCCGGGCGCCCAGACCGAGACCGAAGCCGACATTGCGGCTTCGGCGGCAGAGGCTGACGCCGAAGCCGCCATGTCGGCCGAGAGCAACCCGCTGCTGGCCGAGTGGGACACGCCCCATGGCGCCCCGCCCTTCAGCGAGATCCAGCCTGAGCATTTCATCCCGGCCTTCGAGGCGGCGATGGAGACCCATCGCGCCGAGATCGACGCCATTGCGTCCAACGAGGACACGCCGACCTTTGACAACACCATGGTGGCCCTTGAGCTAGCCGGCGCCGATCTGGGCCGCGTCAGCCGCGTGTTCGGCAATCTGACAAGCTCTGCCAGCAATGATGACCTGGACGCCATTCAGGGCGAGATGAGCCCGCGCCTGGCCCGTCACAGCTCGGCCATCACGCTGAACGCCGATTTGTTCGAGCGTATCGATTATCTGCACCAGCGCGGCGGCGAGATGGGCCTGACCCCGCAGCAGGCGCGTCTGGTCGAGGTGTATCACGAGAATTTCGTGCGCGCCGGCGCCCAGCTTGAGGGCGAAGACCGCGAACGCTTCGCCGCCATCCGCTCTGAACTGGCCGGGCTCTACACCCGCTTCGCCCAGAACGAGCGCCGCGACAGCGAGCTGTGGACCCTGCCGCTGACCGAAGATGATCTGGCCGAGCTGCCCTCCAGCATCGCCTCGGCCGCCCGCGCCGCGGGCGAAGCCCGTGAACTGGACACCCCGGTGATCACGCTGGCGCGCTCCTCGGTGGAGCCCTTCCTGCAGCAATCGTCCAACCGCGCCCATCGCGAGGCGGCCTGGACCGCCTTTTACAACCGGGGCAACAACAACAACGAGTTCGACAACAAGGACAATATCCGCCGCATCCTGGAACTGCGCCTGGAACTGGCCAACCTTCTGGGCTTTGACACCTTCGCCCATTACCGCACCGCCGGCACGATGGCGGGCACGCCCGCTGCCGCGCAGGGTCTGATGGAGCAGGTGTGGGAGCCCGCCCGCGCCCGCGCCATGGAAGAGCAGGCTGATATCGAAGCCCTGATGGCGCGCGACGGCATCGAGGACGATGTGCGCGGCTGGGACTGGCGCTATTACACCGAGCAGGTGCGCGCCGAACGCTATGATCTCGATGAGGGCGAGGTGAAAGCCTATCTCGATCTGGAAAACATGATCGCAGCCCAGTTCTATGTCGCCGAGCGCCTGTTCGGCGTGCGCTTCACCGAGCGCACCGACATCGACACCTACCACGAGGATGTACGGGTCTGGGAAGTGACCCGCGCCGATAGCGGCGAGGTTGTCGGGCTTTTCTTCGGCGATTATTTCGCCCGCCCCGGCAAGCGTTCGGGCGCCTGGATGAGCTCGTTCCGTCCGCAGAACGGCCTGACCGGCGAACTGCCGATCATCACCAATAACTGCAACTACAACAAGCCGGACGACGGCGAGCCGGCGCTGATCTCCTTCACCGACGCCAGCACGCTGTTCCACGAGCTTGGCCATGGCCTGCACGGCCTGTTGTCCAACACCGATTATCCGTCGCTGGCGGGCACGTCGGTGGACCGTGACTTCGTGGAATTCCCCGCCCAGGTGATGGAGCACTGGCTGTCCCAGCCGGAAGTGCTTGAGCGTTTCGCCCTGCACTACGAAACCGGCGAGCCGATGCCGCGCGAGCTGCTCGACCGCGTCCTCGACGCCCAGAACTTCAATCAGGGTTTCAGCACGGTGGAGTTCCTGAACTCGGGACTGGTGGACAAGGCCTATCACCTGCACACCGACCCGACCTCCATTGATGTGGAGGCGTTCGAGGCCGAAGTGCTGACGCGCTATGGCAGCCCGCAGGCCATTCCGATGCGTCACCGTTCGACGCACTTCCTGCACATCTTCTCCGGCGAGGGCTATGCGTCCGGCTATTACAGCTACATGTGGGCCGGCGTGCTGGACAATGACGGTTTCGACGCCTTCACCGAAGCGGGCGACATTTTCGATCCTGAGACTGCCGCGCGCCTTGGTGATGTGTTCTCCTCGGGTAATACGATCCCGGCGATGGACAACTTCATCAACTTCCGCGGCCGTGAACCCTCCGTCGAACCCCTCCTGCGCAGCCGCGGCTTCATCGAAGCTGAAGGCTGAGACTGACTGACACGCCTGGCCGCCCTCCCCCGTAGCGGGGAGGGCGGCTGAGCTTCAGCGAAGCCCGGTGGGGGCGCCGCCGAAGGCGGCAACTAAAATCCTGCACCGGGCGGCGCCATGGCCCCCCCCCCCCCCCGCCGGGGCGCGCGCGCCGCC
>JAIUMW010000280.1 GCA_022565365.1 Oceanicaulis sp. | reverse complement strand
CTGGCGCTGGACCGGCTGGCCGTTCACTACCGCCTGACGGCGCCGGCCGCGCCCGCTAACCCTTTTTCGGCGGCTGGGGCCGGGTGAAGAGGAGGGTGTCCGTCTTGTCGTTGCGGTCGGCAAAGCGATAGCCGTCCACATCGAAGCGGGTAAGCGCCTCGGGGTCCTCGATCCGGTTTTCGATGATCCAGCGGGCCATCATGCCGCGCGCTTTCTTGGCGAACACCATCAGGGCGCGCAGCTGCCCGTCCTGCTCCTCCTTGAAATCCACGCTGATCACCCGCGCGCCCAGCCCCTTGAGCCGCGCCGCCTTGGCGTATTCCTGGGAGGCCAGATTGACCACGACGGGCGCGGACTGGTCCTTGAGGTCGCGCTTGAGGGATTTGGCGATGTCATCACCCCAGAAATCATAGAGCGTTGCGCCGGACCGCGTTTTCAGGCGCGTGCCCATCTCCAGCCGGTAGGGGTGGATGGCGTCCAGCGGGCGCAGCACGCCATAGAGGCCCGACAGGATGCGCAAATGGTCTTGCGCCCATTCGAGATCGGCTGGCTTCATGGAGCGCGCATCAAGGCCGCGATAGACCTCGCCGGCGAAGGCGAAGGCGGCGGGCTGGCCACCGGGGGCTTCGGGGTCAAAGGCCTGAAACCGCTCGCGGTTCAATTGCGCCAGATCATCCGACAGATGCATCAGCTCCTTGAGCTGGCCCGCGCTCAGCTGGCGCGTGGTGCGCGACAGGATGCGGGTGCGGTCCAAAAGCTCGGGCTGCGTCACGCGCGGCGCCGGGGCGGGCGTGAAATCGAGTTGCTTGGTGGGCGAAAGCAGAATCAGCATCAGGCGTCCTCGTCGGTCTTTAGACCCTGAGATAAGGTCTGGAGCGCCCGGGTCAAACTCTGACCGTTTCCGTCGGGCGGCGTCAGCCCAGCAGCACGCGCGGGTTCATGATGGAATGGGGGTCGAGCACGCCCTTGATGGCGCGCATGACGCCCGCCTGCACCGGTTTGCGCTGAAGGAACTCGGCCTGCTTGCTCGTGCCGATGCCATGCTCGGCGGAGATCGATCCGTGATGGCGGTCCACCAGATCGTAGAGCTGCGCGGTCACAGGTGCAGCGCGGGCCAGGAACTCATCACCGCCGCCGGGTTCGCGGCGCGCGATATTGAAGTGTACATTGCCGTCGCCGACATGGCCGAACGCGATGACCAGCGCATCCTCCAGCGCGCCTTCAGCCAGCGCGGAAGCCTCCTCCATAAACGCAGCCATGCGCGAGACCGGCACCGATACGTCGTGCTTGGCCGCCTTGCCGTGGGCCTTCTCGCCCTCGGGGATGGATTCGCGCAGGCGCCAGAATTCGGCCGCCTGGGCCTCGGACTGGGCGATCACGGCGTCGGAGACGAGGCCGCGCTCAAATGCGGTCTCCAGCGCCCGCTCCATCAGGATTTCCGCCCGGTCCGGCTCGCCGCTGGTCACCTCGATGAGCACGCACCAGTCCGGCCGCCCGCTCAAGGGATGACGCGCGCCGGGCACGTGGGCGACCACCAGATCAAGCCCGATGCGCGGCATCAGCTCGAACGCGCACACCGCGCCGCCAGTGGAGGCCTTGACCAGCGACAGAAGGTCCACTGCGCCTGCCGGGCTGTCCACTGCAGCGATGGCCACCGAGGTCGAGGCAGGGCGGGCGAAGAGTTTCAGCGTGGCGGCGGTGACCACGCCCAGCGTGCCCTCTGCGCCGATGAAAAGCTGTTTGAGATCGTAGCCGGTATTATCCTTGCGAAGGCCCGCAAGGTCCGACAGCACCTGACCGCCGGGCAGCACGGCCTCGAGCCCCAGCACCAGATCGCGCATCATGCCATAGCGCAGCACATGCACGCCCCCGGCATTGGTGGAAATCAGCCCGCCAATCATCGCCGAGCCTTGCGCGCCCAGCGACAGGGGGAACAGCCTCCCGGCGTCGCGCGCGGCGCCCTGGACGGTCTCCAGAATGGCGCCTGCCTCGCAGGTCAGGGAATCGTTGGCCGGGTCCACTGCGCGCACCGCGTTCATGCGCTTCATCGAGATCACCACCTCGCCCTGTGGCGTCGAGCCGCCGACCAACCCGGTATTGCCGCCCTGGGGCAGGACCGCGATGCGGCGCGCGTGGCAGATATCGAGAATGCGTGACACCTCTTCTGCGCTGGCGGGTTTCAGGAGCAGGGGCGCCGCGCCCTGAAACCGGCCGCGCCAGTCGCGCGCATGAGGCGCGATCTCATCGGGATCGCGGCTCCAGCTGGCGGGCGGCAGGGCAGATGTGAGGGCGTCGAGGGCGTCTGAGGTCATGATGCGCATTCATGCAGATCGCGCGCGCGCTGAACAGGGCGCGCATCAGGCCAGGGCGTATTCCTTGTCGAGCGCTGGATCGCCGTCGCAGCGCACCTGGCCCAGTTCGATCAGGTGGATGATATGGGCCAGCACCGAATGGGCCGCCGCCGGATGCAGGCGCTTGTCCACATGGGCGTACATGGCCGCCACCAGGTCGCGGATAGGGCGCGGTCCGCCGGCGAGATGCTCCAGGATCTGGCGCTCGCGCGCACGGCGATGACCGATATAGGCGGACAAAAAGGATCGCGGTTTCCTGATGGCCGGGCCGTGGGTGGGGCGGATCAGATCGAACCCGGCGGCGCGCACCCGCTCCAGGCTCGCCAGATAATCGCCCATATGGCCGTCCGGCGGGCTGATCACCGATGTGGACCAGCCCATGACATGATCGCCGGAAAACAGGGTGCTTTCTTCGGTGAGCGCGAAGCACACATGGTTGGAGGTGTGCCCAGGCGTGTGCAGAGTCGTCAGAGTCCAGCCCGGTCCGGCGAAGACATCGCCATCGGCGATCTCCCGGTCGGGCCGGAACCCGGAATCATCGCCCGCCTCCAGGCGCACCTCATTCACGGGATTTGCTACCGGACGCGGGCTCATGGCGTGGACCTGACAGCCATGCTTGCGCGCCAGCGGGTGGGCGAGGGGGGAATGGTCCATGTGATGGTGCGTCACCAGCACATGGGTCACCCGTTCGCCCTCGAGGGCGGCATCCAGCGCCGCCTCATGCTCCGGCAGCAGAGGGCCGGGATCAATCACCGCCACCTCGCCATGGCCGATGATGAACACGCCGGTGCCGGTATAGGTGAAGGGACCCGGATTGCGCGCGGTCACCCGGCGCACAAGGGGAGAGAGCGTCTCTGGCGAGGCGTAGGCCACGTCAATCTGGTGGACGAAATCGATCATGTCGGGCCGGTCGCTCCAGTCAGGGTGTCGCAATGGCGGCGCAGATGGGCGGCGATCCGCCAGATCGCAGTCAGCTTGTCGTTTAGCGGTAATGAGACGGGCGGGCCCATGTCGGTCTTGTTGGCGTCTACGATCCAGATCTCGCCCGTCGCGCGGTCCCTGAGCACATCCAGTCCGCCCCAGTCCAGACGCAGCGCGGTGCAGAAGCGGGAGATTTGTGCGCGTTCGTCGGCGCTGAACGCCGCGTCCGGCGTGGTCAGGCGGACCTCGGCGTTATGGTTTTCGAAACGGCGCGATACGGGACGGCGCTTTATGAACACGGCTGCGATCTCGCCGCCTACCGTCGCGCAACGCAGATCCTCGGCCATGCCGTCCGGTCCCACCGTATCTATGAGCCGCTGATAGCAGCGGCCGTTCGCCGGAGCTGAAGGTCCGGTGCGCACCTGGCCGTCATGGGCGGCGTTGGTTTCCGATTTGTCCACGTAAGGGCCGTCAAAGGTCTGCGGATCCACGATCAGCGCGCGTCCGAAAACGTCCTCAAACACCCGCGCAACATGGGATTTCGAGATGTCGGCGCATTGAAGATTGATCCCCGGGCCGGCCCAGCCCTGCAGGCGGGCGCTTTGGGTCGCATCCTCGAAATGAAACAGGATGTCCGCCTCGTCGCGGCCGTGCGCCGGACGCAGGCCGGACAGGCGCGCAGCGGCCCAGATCAAAAACCAGGGCCGGGGCGCCCCAGGCGCAAAGGCGATTCTCGGTCCGTCGCGCACCACATCGCCCTCCAGCG